>CAZUFQ010000185.1:0-8352 GCA_964618735.1 uncultured Enterobacteriaceae bacterium | reverse complement strand
AACCGGGCGGCCGTACTGGGTAGGTTTCAACCCTTGTATTAGGCCCTGAGGTTCTGCACGCCATAGAACCTATTCGCAACGTGCCAGTGCTAGCTGCAGGGGGAATCATGACTGGCCGCCAGATGGCGGCGTGTATGACCCTTGGCGCTGCTGGCGTGTGGACAGGGTCGGTCTGGCTTGCCACCACGGAGTCAGAGACTACGGAAATCTTCCGCCAAAAGATGATCGTAGCGAGGTCAAGAGACACTATTCGTTCCAAGTGCCGCACCGGCAAGTACACTCGACAGCTCCGCTCGGCGTGGACCGACGCTTGGGAAGGACCAGGCAATCCAGGTGCACTGCCCATGCCTTTACAGAGCCTTATCAGCGAGCCCGCTCTCGCAGCAGCGCAGCGGGCGGCGGAGAATGGCAACGAAAAAGCGCGCGAACTCGTTTCATATTTCGTCGGCCAGGGAGTGGGATTGGTGGACAGCGTAAAATCAAGCCGCACCGTGGTCAGAGAATTCATGGAAGAATTCGCCGAGGCGCTCAGCGACATCCAAACGTTAGCTCAAGAGTAGAAAATCGGCAATCAGCTTATGGCTCGCTCGTTTCACTCGCTCTATGGCTGATGGCTCGTTCGCTACACTCACTTTATAGTAAAAAACTCTTGCTATAAGCTCTATGCTATAGAGCGAACAGAGTGAGCGGGCTATAAAGCGACTGTAGGGAGCAAGCTATTAGCTATGTCAGGAGGGAAGACTATGAGCACTCTGCCACGGACCAGTCGAGCCGCAGTCCTTACTCAATACAATCAGCCCCTGGAAATCCGCGAACTTGAGGTTCCCCCGCTGGAACCAGGAGCTATTCTTGTCAAAGTAGAAGCCGCCACGGTTTGTGGGTCCGACGTTCATGTCTTTCACGGGAGGTTCACCCAGATTGCACAACTTCCCTTAGTGCCAGGGCATGAGATTGTGGGGAGGATCGTCCAACTTGGGGAAGGGCGAGAGAAGGATGCTGCGGACCAACCATTGCGCGTAGGTGACCGCATCGTATGGGCTTATGCCTGGTGTGGTCGCTGTTATTACTGTACGATTGCTCGCCAACCGACCCTCTGTCCCAACGCCAAGATGTATGGATACGGGCCGTGTGATGTGCCGCCGTATTTGATTGGCGGCTTTTCCGAGTATGCTTACGTGCGTCCTGCCTGCCACGTAGTCAAAACGCCAGAAGAACTTGATGCCCGCGTAGCTGCTTCCGGCACCTGCGCGCTCCGCACCGTCGTATTTGCCTTCGAGCGGCTGGGTGGATTGAGGGTTCAGGAGAGCGTGCTGATTTTGGGCTGTGGTCCGGTTGGGCTCTACGCGTTAGCGATGGCGCTGGCTTCAGGGGCGGCAAAGACCATTGTGATGGGAGCCCCGCGCAAGCGTCTGGCGCTGGCCGAGCAGTGGGGGGCTCACCACACGATCGATATCGAAGAAATACCGGATGCCAGTGAACGAAAGAAGATGGTCCTCGATCTTACCGAAGGGAGAGGACCGGATGTGGTCATTGAGTGCGCCGGCCCGTCGGCGGCGTTTAAAGACGGCTTGGAGATTGTACGCCGGGGCGGGAGATATGTGGTGATCGGTCAGACGGACCCCACGCCTATCAGCATCGTGCCCAGCATGATCAATCTGCGGAGTATTGATATCATCGGTGTCGCTTCCGCCTCGGTTCCCCATTTTTACAAGGCGATGCAGTTTCTACAAAATAACCAGCGGCGCTTTTCTTTTCTCGATCTCATCTCCAACACCTATCGCCTAGAGGAAGCAAACATCGCTCTTCAGTCTATGGCGCAGTTACAGGAGATCAAGCCGGCGATTTTGCCGTCGTAAACAATTGCTATTGGGGAGAAGGACGGCCGATCTCACTTGCATGAAGGATAGTTATGCCGACAAGTTCTCCGTCTCGGTAATGATAAATTAGATCATCTTCCATGCGACTGTCCGTAGCTTTCTGAGGTCGGCGAAAACTTACATACAACACGTCGACTTCCTCATCGTAGTCTAACCAGAGTTTTTTTGCTCCAAGCTTAAGAAGGTGGGGGACGGATTCTAAGATGTCTGCGGTCTCTGCCATATCACTCCCTTTCGTAGAATTGTCTCTGGGGCTGACGTCATAAAAGCCGTAATGAGAAAACCGTCGCTTTCAAGTTCACGATAGACCACAACGACATGCTTTTCTGAGATCGAGGTAGCCTGGTAATGGCGTAACGCGATGAGTTCCCCTTTCCTGCCTGTCACAATAGAGTCAGGGTCCTCAATGGTTTCTACGACCAGATCACGGTTACCTGCCATGTAATCATGTGACTCGACAACATGTGTCCAGCGTTCGTCTGTGATACGTACGGGCGTCCCATTCTTCGATGCCGCGACCTCCATTTCCTCATCTCCACTAGGGGACTCTTGTCTTTGTACTCATGTCAGTGTTTCTAGCAGTACCTTCGTCTCTTGCAAGCCTTTGGTTTGGTATTGAGTCATTTGCTCATCGGGTCAGCGGATCATTGAAGAGAATAATTCGTCAATCAGTCAATGGCTCGTTGACTCAATGACTCAATTCTTCGATTTCTCCGCCTGCTGTAACAAGAGTTCGCCTTTCAGCCGATACAGTTCGGCCTCGTACCAACGCTCCCCCGTTTTGTCCGCCACGGCTAATCCTCCAGCATATTCTGTCCTTCGGAGATCGATCCTACTCTCTCATACGCCTCGGCGAGCAGGGCCAGATAATAAGGCCGGAAGAACTCTGCCCCTGTGGCCTGCCAGGCGGTCATGCCTTGTCGTATCAGGGTAATTCCCTCCTCTTCCTGTTTCTGCACTGCCAACGCCCAGCCTTGATGGATAATTCCTTGTGCCCTCCGAAGGGCAAATCCTTGCTCACCACAGAGTGCTATGAGCGCTTCTGCCTGTGCTTGAGTGGCTTGTTCCTCCCGGCGAAGAGTATGGAATCGGGTAGCAGTGACATGCGCATACGCTAGGCTAAAAGGGTGAGCTAGTCTTTGGGCCAAAGCGAGCGTCTCTTGGTTTTTTGCGAGGGCTTGGCCTGGATAGCCATACAGCCATAAGATCCAGGATACAAAAGAGAGACAAATCACTCCGGGGTCCTGTGCGAGACCAGAGACGTGAGGATTGTGCTTCTGCGGGTCGTAATGTGCGAGGCTTTGCTCAAAGTGCCCATAGGCTAAGGAAAGCTCACCTAGGAAGCATAAAGGCTGTCCTAGCACATGGTGGGCTTCCACAAGGAGAGCGGGGTCTTGTAGGCTTCCGGCCAATCTCAGGAGTTGCTCTCCTAGCTTAAGCGCCGTCTGGTACTCCGCCCGCACTATAGAAAACCCAGCCAACCCGTACAGCACATGAAAGAGTTGTGGGATTTCGCCGGCCTGCTGACAGAGTTCCCGCATTCGAGCGTAGACGCTTTCCACTTCCGAAGCTCCATAACCTTTGGTGGCCATTAGCGGCACACCCAGGGCGAGCTGCAGAGCAAGTTCTTGCTGAAGGTGCTCGGGAGTGTCCGGCAAGGACTGAAGCACCTCCAGCCCCTTCGTGAGGTGAACGGTCGCTTCCACGTAGGCCGAACGCTGGCTGGCTCGCTCCCCGGCCTTCTGCCAATAAGGAATCGCCTGTTCTATTACGCCTGCCTCCGTGTAGTGATGGGCCAACAGCTCTGGCTGTGTCTCGACAGTCTCGGGGAATTGTTTCCCTAGCACCTGTGCAATCTGGCGATGATATTGTTGACGAGTGCTCTTGAGCAATGACTGATAGGCTATGTCCTGAATGAGAGCATGCTTGAAGAGATAATGGGCCTGCGGCAACAGCCCACGCTGGTAAAGCAGTTCTGCTTCCATCAATTGTTTCAATCCGTGCTGCAATCTGTCCTCGTCTAAGCTGGAGACGGAGTGGAGGAGTTCGTAGCTAAACTCCCGTCCGATGGTGGCGCCTAGTTGAGCGATCTCTTTGGCTGGCCCCAATCGATCAAGCCGGGCCATCAATGAGTCTTGGAGCGTTGCAGGAATTGCCAGTTGTAGGGACGACACATGCGTCGCCCCTACGGCTTCGACCACGGTCTTGGTCAGTTCTTCCACGAACAATGGCACTCCATCGGTCTTGACCACGATCTGCTGCACCACCTCGGGGGGTAAGGCCGTACCGCCCGTTACCTGCGCGACCATCGTCTCGATTTGGCCTTGCTCTAATCGGCTCAGCGTGAGCTGGCTAAGATGCGAACGATTACTCCAAGGCGGAGTAAACTCAGGGCGAAAGGTCAACAACGCCAGCAACCGCGTCGTGGGCGTTTGATCCAAGAGAAGCGTGAGCATTTCGAGTGTCGATGGATCGGCCCAGTGCAAATCTTCCCAGGCACAGTACACGGTTCCCTTCTCTGCCTCCTCGACCAGCCACGCCACTAAAGCGGTCTGCGTTTTTTCCTTTTGTTTTTGTGGACTGAATGTAATGGGAGGAGCGCCCTTGGGATGCGGGAGCGAAAGCAGAGAGGCCAATAGCGGGAGGGTGTCGGTCTGCGGGAAGCGATAGCGGCTCAGGATGCGCTGGAGTTTCTCCAATTTAGTCACGGGAGCATCATCGCGCGTAAACTGGAGCAGACGTTGCAGGTGGTCGATGATCGGATATAGCGCGCTGTTCTGGTGATAAGACGAGCAGTGAAACTCGATGCGTGTGGCTCCTTCGGTGCTGACGTGCTCTTTCAGTTCTTGCACCAGCCGAGATTTGCCAATCCCGGGCTCGCCACTGAGCAGCACCACTTGCCCCGCGCCCTGCTTCGCCTGCTCCCAGCGCCGCTGCAGCAGTTCAAGCTCTTCTGTTCTGCCCACCAGCGGCGTCAATCCTGTTTGTATCGCCGCCTCAAAGCGACTTTGTGCTACACTCTCGCCTATCACGCGATACAGTGACAATAGCGTTGCGAGCCCCTTCAACGCTTGCGGACCCAGGTTGTGACACTCAAACAAGCCCTGCACCAACCGATATGTTGCTGCGCTCATGACAACACTATCGGGCTCGGCTTGCCCTTGTCCCCGCGCGGCAATATTGGGTGTCTCGCCCAGCGCCAGTCGTTCCGTGCGCTCCCCCGCACCAATTGCTCCTACCACCACTGGACCGGTGTGAAGGCCGATGCGGACCTGCAATCCCCTCGCCCCTTGGGGGAGAGGGCTAGGGTGAGGGGATTCTAAAGGCTGAATCATTACATTACCCTCACCCCGACCCTCTCCCTGGAAGGGCGAGGGAGAAGACACGTGCTGCACGGCTTTGATAATCTCCAATCCCGACCGCACGGCCCGTGCAGCGTCATCTTCATGCGCCGCCGGATAGCCAAAATACACCAGTACGCCATCGCCCAAATACTGGGCGATATGTCCGTCATAATGCGCGATAATCTGGCGACAAACAGCCTGATAAGCCACCACTCGGGCGTGATAATCCTCGGGGTCGAGCTGTTGCGAGAGCATTGTAGACCCCACCAAGTCAATGAACATCACCGTGAGTTGGCGACGTTCACCAGATGGGTGTTGAGTGTTAGGGGTTAGGGGTTGGGAAGAACTTGGGACTTGGAACTCGGAACTCAGGACTGGTGTAGCGCCGGTCCACACTAAGACTTTCCCATCCTCATCGCGGGCTACTTGTTCGGCGTCGATCAGTTCCGCCTTCAGGTCTTCGAGATACCTGTCGTCCAAGTCAAAGCGTCGCTTCAACGCACCGTAGGCCATACGGCCTTTGCTCTGTAACAGCTCACGGACTTGGTCCAGCACCTCATCGAAGGTCATGGTTTAACCTCGGAGTTGTTGTACTCCTGTGAGTGTCGGCAGGCAAGGCGAACGCCTTCTTGCTATTTGGAAGATTGGCTTACTTATCATCGATCGTAGAGGCATAGAGCTTATTGTTCGGTAGGACTGAATCTGTAGTGTCGAGCGTCTGCGGTTGCAGAGATTGTTTACCTCGCTATACTCGGCGAGTTCGAAACCTGATCTAATATGTGAGGAAAACGAACTATGACAACTGCTGTCCAGTCCCAGACGACTTCCTATCGCTTCGACGACCGCAATATTCAGTGGCGTGAGCTCGGGGACTTCAAACATATGATGGCCTCGATATTCTTTGTCGATGAGGAAAAGAATATCGTCGACTTCATCATCAAATTCGACCCGAACGAAAAGGTTCTGCTCCATCGGCATCTCGCCGCCACCAACACCTTTGTCGTCGAGGGGGAGCATAGGATTTATGAGCCCGACGGCCAGCTCCGAGAGGTACGCCCAGTGGGCCAGTATATCTTCAGTATGGGGGGGGATGCCCATAATGAAGGCGGTGGCCCCAACGGGGGTGTTGTGTACTACACCGTGCGCGGTAAGACGGACGCCCTGTTCGATGTGCTGGACGCTGATTTAAATGTGGTGGGGACGTTACGCACGGGGGACTTCAAAGCTGCCCTTGACGCCCAAAAGCAAGCCTAGAACCAGTAGGATAAGGGCAGTCTGTATCATGCATAAATACGCGATCGCCGGTTTAGGCGTTACTCCGCAGGGAGTCATTCCAGGCACTAGCGCCGAGAAGCTGGCCTGGGACGCGATTGAGCTAGCCTTGAGCGATTCCGGCCTCAAGCGCAGTCAAGTGAACGGCTATATCTACCAGCCGGGATTTGGTGAGCGCACCTCCGGCATGGCGGCCAGCCGCGCAAGCCTTGGTACGAACTCGACGCTGCAAGTTGATTCCAGCGGGGCGTCTGGAATTTTTACTCTCATTACCGCCATCGGCATGATCGCCGCAGGCACGGCGGACTATGTCCTGTGCCTTCACGCCACGAATGCCCGCTCACAAACTGTCACGGTGGGCGCCGGTGAAAAGAACCAGAACTCCATCTTCGGCCTCTTTTCTCCAGGCGCTCAGGCTGCGCTGATGGCCCAAGGCTACATGCATAAGTACGGCAAGTCCTCCGCAGATCTGGCTGAGATCGCTGTTGCCTTGCGTTTCAATGCGGTTCCGCGCACCGACGCCTATATGTTCAATCGTCCGATTACGGTCGATGATCATCAGAACTCGCCATTCATTGTCAGACCCCTTCATCTGCTCGACTACTGTCTAGTAACGGATGGCGCCATCGCCTTCATCGTGACCACTGTCGAACGAGCGCGTGACCTGAAAACCACGCCAGTCGAGCTGCTGGGCTTTGGAACCTGCCACGAAGTCGGCCAAGGCTACACGCGTGGGTCGAACACCCTCCTCGGTCCAGCAGACCTCGACGTCGAGCCGGCGCGCAATAGAGTCTTCGGGGCAGCGGGGCTAGATATTAAAGATATTGATGTGTTTCAATTCTATGATGCGTTCACCATTATTGCTGCGTTACAAATCGAGGCATACGGGCTGTGCGCACGTGGGGAAGCGGCGGACTGGGTTCGCGCTGGGAACTTTCAGTGGAATTCTCAGCGCCCCTGCAACACATCGGGCACACTTCATTCTTGGGCCTATGTGCAAGGCTTTACACATGTGGCCGAGGGCATCCGCCAGCTCCGTGGCGAGGGCGGACCGACGCAAGTGCCTGACGCTCGGACTGCGCTGGTGACAAATGTCGGGATCACCGGCGCGGGACTGGCGCAGTCAACCGTGATCCTTGGCGTAGCGTGAAGCCTCTGGGAGCAAACAATGAGTGACAGAGAAACCCAAGCCGCGCCTACACCTCCCAGCCGTGTTGTTGCGGTGGAAGACCAGCCGTTCTGGGATGCCATCGACAGCGGCAGCTTTGTGCTGGCTCGATGTGCATGTGGCTCCTACTATGCCCGTTCACAGGCATGTCTACGATGCGGCGCTGACGTCCGAACACTGACGTGGGAGCCTGTCTCAGGCCGCGGCGCGGTTCGCACCTTTATTGTCTTTGACAAACCGTACCATCCGTATTTCAAGGAGCGGACTCCTTACGTCGTCGCAGTCGTCGCTTTGGAAGAAGGTCCGGAGATCACCACGAACATTATTGATGCTGACGTCACGAACGTTACGATCGGCATGCCGGTGCGAATCGTGATAAGCGAGCGCGGCGGGCATAAGATTCATCAGGCCTCCGCCCGAGTGTGAAGGTATCAAGAAGCTACTGTTTGAGGGTGGGAATCAGTATTCGCTGACTCTTGGTTTTCTTGGATTCCAGACGCTAGGCGCTGGACGCTAGATTGAGCGAGCATAAGTTCGCCGCGTAGTCGATAGAGCTCCGCCTCATAGAAGCGTTCCTCAGTGCGACCGACGACCTCTACTGCGTCGGCCACCAAGCGTAGCCCTTCCTCGGGCTGGTCAGCATTACCAAGAGCTTCGGCGAGCGAAGCGAGGAAATATGGACGGAGGACCT
>CAZUFQ010000184.1:0-9869 GCA_964618735.1 uncultured Enterobacteriaceae bacterium | reverse complement strand
TCGTGACCTCACGCCACACGTCGCTGCCGTCAAACAGGTTCCAGTCTTCAAAGGAGAAAATGAATCCCTGGCGGATCGTTCCCACCTGATTGTAGATCTTCCGTCCTTGTTTGTTGGTCTCCTCAATCCAACGCATGGTGCGGCGATGGAGCGAGGGGCGGTCGTCACGCACGGCTGTAGCGTTGAAGAGAACTGGACGACCAGAGACATCCGCTATGCGATTGTAGACACGCATGTCCTCCTTAAAGTCCTCACTGGCCTGGGTCAGTTGGATAAATCCCTCTTTGCGCTGACCAAGCACTTCGGCGAACGCGATCAAATCTTCTTCTGACATGGTGTCGGTCACCATCGGCGTGCCGTCGTAGTCACGCTGCACGGAAATGAACCCGTTGCCAAGGCGTTGACACGAGAATCCGCAGGCGCCAGCGTCCATCGCCTCATTCAGGAGCCGTTGCATTTCTTGCCGTTCGCTCTTTGTCGCCGGACGGCTCTTGGCGGCTTCAAGCCCCATAACCCAAATCATAATTGGGGCGATAGGAACATAGCTCAGAACATTCAGTCCTTTCGGAGTGTGATCGAGGAAATTGAGCCAATCGGGGAAGGTGACCCAGTCCCACTTCATTCCGGCTTTCATAGACTCGAACGGAATCGCCTCGACACGCGACATCGTCAGCATAGCGCGGTCGCGGAGTTCTGGCTTACAAGGGGCAAACCCAAACCCGCAGTTACCAATGACAACCGAAGTCACCCCATGCCAGCCAGACAAAGTGCAATAGGGGTCCCAATTGATCTGGGCGTCGTAGTGAGTATGTAAGTCAACGAACCCTGGAGCTACAATAAGACCGTTTGCGTCGAGAGTCTTTTGCGCGTCGCTCGGGTTGAGTTTCCCAATTTTGGCGACTTGACCATCTTTGATACCCACATCAGCTATGTGACGCGGATTGCGGGCTCCGTCGACGACTGTACCGCCGCGAATGAGTACATCGAATTCAGGCATATCATTTCCTCCTAGAAGATTGAACGTTCACTCATATTTGATTTGACCATGCCACAGGAAAAGAAACACGTCAACCCAAAGATGACGCCCTAGACCAGCATTTTTCTTACCACTTATGACTCCTGGAGGATACTCTCCACTCGTACGATGGTGCAGCTGAGAAGGATCATACTTCTTTTCTGCCTCCCTGAGATGGATGAGCAGCCGCCGCGGGGAAAGGATGCTCGGCCTTCCAACCTTGGACGAAGTCGCCCATGGTGTTGAATGTTACTCCGTCGTGGCTCTGCAGATCTTTGATGAAGCGTTCGAGCATGAGCATACGATGCCCGCGGCCAATCACTTGTGGATGCATAGTGAGAATAAACACGCCCGCGCCTATCTTGGTGTAGAGATATTCGAAGTCTCCGGCCCAGACGTCGTACACGCGAGCGGGGTCTGCTAATCCTTGCTGAATACCGCGACTGCTGGAGGTATACTCAAAAAAGGGAAAGTCATCTAAGTCCCAGGAAAAGGGCATTTCAACCAAGTTAATGGGTTTACCGAAGTCATACGGCGCATCAATCGCCGCTTTGACGCCGTCGCGACAATAATACGGAGTAAAGTCGTTTCCCAGTAGACTGCTGTCATACACAAAACCGTGATCAAGCAGGAGTTGCAGCGTGTTCGGGCTGAAGCTTCCAGCAGGAGCCCGATAGCCTCTGGGTGGACGACCTGTCAAATCCTTAATGAGAACAATGCCCCGCTCCAGGATGGCGCGCTCCTTTTCGATTTCCAGTCGTCTGGGATTTTCATGACAATAGCCATGGTGCCCAATCTCATGTCCTTCATCGACTACGCGCTGACACTCCACCGGGAACGCCTCGATTGTATGACCAGGCACGAACCAAGTTGATTTGAGGTTATATTCCCCCAGAAGGTCGAGAAGCCGCTGGGCGCCGACCTGACCGAACTCGCCGCGGGACAATGCATTGGGCGATTCCGTGCGAAAATTAGCAATCCATAACGACATCGCGTCGAAATCATACGATAAGCAGACGGTGATATTCTTTGACATAACGCACCTCGCAACTGTGTGAAGACGCGGCTTCCCTCACCCCTTTCTTAGAAACTGACGTACACGTGCTCGTGGGAACGAGCAAAACAGGAGGCGTTCGCACTCAGTTAAACTTAATATGCAGGAGAACATCCCGATAGAAAAGTAATAGGGGTATATCACAGCAGATGAAGCGACTATCCGTTTGGTTTCGTAGCGCGACAACGCGCTATGCGCTTGTGGGAGCGCTCGTTGGAGGCTGCTTTCCTCTTATTGCCACCTTACTGGATCTTTTTCTGAAGACTGAGGTCGTTTCTCTTGTGACGTTCCTGCAAGTGCAGCGCGCCCAGCCGTTGCACTGGATTATCGATACTGTGCCTTTCTTTTTAGGGCTCTTTGCGCGTTTTGCGGGGAGACAACAGGAACTCTTGTCTCAACAGAACAAGCAATTGCAGCTCGATGGAGCCAAACGCAAGCAAATTGAGGAGACTCTGCCGCGCAGCGAGGCGCATTTTCGCTCACTGATTGAGAAGATGTCCGATATCATTACTATCATCAATAAAGATGGGGTTGTCTGCTATCAAAGCCCCGCGCTTGAACAAGTGCTAGGCTACAAACCAGAAGAGCGCATTGGCAAGAACAGCTTTGAAACTCTTCACCCGGAAGATGTGCCAAAAGCAAAGGAGATCTTAGCTTATCTCCTCCAAACCCCGGGTCGTACGATGGCTGTAGAATTTCGTCTGCGGCATAAAGATGGGTCATGGCGCGTCTTAGAAGCCAGGGGCATTAATCTGCTCGATGACCCAACAGTGGCGGGTATTGTGATTCGGTATCGCGACATTACGGAACGCCGGCGGGCAGAGGAGGCGTTGCAAGAGAGTGAAGACCGCTACCGCAATCTGTTTGAAAACGCCTCCGACGGCATCGCGTGCTTCAATGCCGATGCGATCTTCATAAGCGTGAACCGAACAATCGAAGCGGTGCTCGGTCGATCTCGCGAGGAGATCATCGGGCGTCACTATAGTGAGTTTACTACTCCAGCGTCCGTTGACTACGTGGAAGACCGCAGACGCCGCCTGCAGGCAGGAGAGAAGGTTCCCGCGAACTATGAGGTAGAAGTAGTTCACAAAGGTGGACATATCGTCTCACTTGAAGCCTGCAGTCGTTATATCCGTAACAGTCAAGCTGGATCTACAGAAGCCATCATCATCTATCGTGATATCACCGAACGTAAGCAGATATACACAGAGTTACGGCAAGCTAAAGAAGCCGCCGAGGCCGCCAATCAGGCCAAGTCTGAGTTTCTTGCCAATATGAGTCATGAGATTCGCACCCCGATGAATGGCATTATTGGCATGACTGAACTCGCCCTCGATACTTCTCTGACGATCGAGCAACGGGAATATCTCAGCATGGTGAAGACGTCAGCCGATTCGTTGTTGACCTTACTCAACGACATTCTCGATTTTTCTAAAATTGAAGCTGGCAAGCTTGCCATTGATCCCACTGATTTTTCCCTCCGTGAATCTTTAGGAGACGCCATACGCGTCTTGGCATTGCGTGCTCATCAAAAGGAGTTGGAACTTCTCTACGAAATCAATCCTGACGTTCCCGACGCCTTGGTGGGTGATCCCGGCCGACTACGGCAGGTCATGATCAATCTGTTGGGCAACGCTATTAAGTTTACCGAACAGGGAGAGGTATTGGTTCAGGTGGAGGTAGAGACGCGAACCGAGCGCGAAGTGAGTTTGCATATTGCGGTTCATGACACGGGCATTGGCGTTCCTCTGGAGAAGCAGCAGCACATCTTCGATCCCTTTGCTCAAGCGGATGGCTCAACCACGCGTAAGTATGGAGGGACAGGACTAGGGTTGGCGATTTCATCACAATTGGTCACTTTGATGAGAGGACGCATATGGATGGAAAGCGCTCTGGGACAAGGCTCCATCTTCCATTTCACTGCCAAACTTGGCGTGCAACCAGACTCCACTGTGCAACCATCGATTGCGGACCACGCCATTGTGCAAGGGCTCTCGGTGCTGATTGTCGACGATAATGCTATCAATCGACGGATCCTCAAGGAGTTGCTTACGCACTGGGGGATGCAACCCATTGAGGCAGACGGCGGGCGAGCGGCGCTCACCCTCATGCAGCAAGCTGCGGCTACTGTCGCTCCCATACCGATAGTGTTGCTTGATGGCCAGATGCCGGAGATGGACGGATTTGCCTTAGCCGAGCAGGTAAAACAACATCCTGATTTGGCAGGAGCTGTTATCCTCATGCTGACGTCAGAAGACTATCAGGGCGCTATTGTGCGCGGCCGCGAGTTGGGTGTCGCTGTCTATCTTATGAAGCCGATCAAGCAGAAGGAGCTGAAAATAGCAATCTTGACGGCTTTGAGCGCGGAGCCAGAGGCAGGACAGCACTATCCGCCCGCGCAACTTCCGTGTTGCACGCCTCCCCCGAATGCTCAAGCGCACGGCAACCGACAGCTGCATATTCTGCTTGCAGAAGATCATGTAGTCAATCAAAAACTCGCGGTTCGTTTGTTGGAGAAAAGAGGGCACACCGTTGTGGTGGCGGACAACGGACGTGCGGCGCTGGATGCTCTGGCCAGACAGACCTTCGATCTCGTGTTGATGGATGTACAGATGCCGGAGATGGATGGTTTTGAGACGACCAAAGCTATTCGAAGAAGAGAAACTGTAACAAATGCAGCATACGGATCAGGAAACGAGAGAAACAGAGGTGGATGTTCCTCATCGCCACTACATGTTCCCATTATTGCCATGACCGCACATGCTATGAAGGGTGACCGGGAGCAGTGTTTAGCTATTGGTATGGACGCTTACGTCTCAAAACCTCTGCAAGTCACCGAACTCTTCGCCGTGATTGAAAACGTGATGATTTCTTTTCCTGCACCTAGCATGAGCGTTTCCCTACAACAAAACGCCATCGCTGACAGCTCGGCAATGCCATCGTAGATAGTATAGTCTGCCAGTTGCATGAAGTCTGCCAGTTGCATGAAGTCCTCCAGCCTATGAGGTTGCAGTAAATCGACAACTAGAAGTCGAAGAGAATCCTCATGTATTTTTCCTGCTTGCGAGATCTACTGATTCGCTGCAGGAGCTGCAGACCGCTGACGAAACGCTTGAAGATTCGTCGGCCTATGTTCTTTTCATTCTACCCCCGCAATCAACTCACCAATTGTTTCTTTCAGCGGTAGTTGTTCTCGCAGAGCAGCAAGGCAGGACATGAGCACTTCTACGCTATGAACAATGACCTCGGCATTGTCGGGGCAATCAAGCGCTTCGGCAAGGCGAATACCGGCAAGTTTGAACAGGCTGTCGTTCTCCTCCGTATTTGCGCCTCCAAGCGCGAAGAAGCCGTATTGTGTTGCACGCGCATTGTAGAGATGCAGAAGGTCCGCTTGAGTTTCTTCTAGCTCATCTGCCTCATCTTCTGGACAAGCATTACGCACGAACAAGGGGAGGGTAACGCCGACAAGACCCCCCATAAACGCATTCCGCAGTATACTAGCAGCCTGTGCAGGAATCGTTGTACTAAAAGTTGCAGTAGAGACACGGTCGCAGACATGGAGAAGAAAGATCAAGAACTCTGCAGCGGCGGCTTGCGCCTTGGCTTCACTGGTAAATGGGTCCTTGGCGATTTCTTGTGTGATAGCGGAATGCTCGTTCAAGTTGCTCCATGCCATACCGGCAAGGTCCAGCAGCTTCGCGCCTAGTTGTTGAACAGCTTGCGCCGTGCGATTCTGATCCTTTGAAACTTGCGGTTTCGGTGGAGTTGTCATGCCATTGTCCTTGTCGACCAAGTGCTTCAGATACAATAACGAGAGGAGCAGCAGAAAAGAAGATCGTGAGGAGTCAAAGCAAGAACTATGATGAAGTTTTTCTTTTCTCGTCAGTCACATCAACATACGCTTGCGCGGCGGGTGCGCTTGGTTCGTTTTTTGATCGTTGCGCGTATGGTAGCGCGGGTATACGGCGGCTACAAATTGGTCCAATGGTGCGGCTGGTTTCTTGCCCAACGTGGGCAAGACGAGCGCTACCGTCGCCAACATCGGCGTAGTGCAGAGTTGATTTATCGTACGGCGCTTCGCCTAGAAGGCTGGTTAGTTAAAGCCTGTCAATTTATCGGAACACGCGCTGATATTTTACCTTCTGAATATATCGAAATTTTATCGCGTTTGCAGGACCAAGTTCCACCTCGGCCATTTTCTCTTATAGAACAAAGGATAGTAAAAGAGCTAGGAAAGCCCATTCAGGAGGTCTTTGCCTCGTTTTCTCCTGAGCCAATTGCTGCGGCTTCCCTCGCGCAAGTGCACGCGGCAACCCTGCGCGATGGCCATCGCGTTGCGGTGAAGGTACAGTATCCAGATATCGCAGCACTCGTTGATCTCGACGTTCGCAATATCGCGTTTTTCGTCAACTGGTTGGCAAAGTTGGAGCCTCGCTATGATTTCCGTTTCATTGTGAGAGAACTGCAGCGTTATATCCCACTCGAATTAGATTTCCTCCACGAAGGACGGAATGCCGAGTTAGTCGGGCGAAATTTCGCAGCGCGTGGTGATGAGGTGCGCGTACCGCGTATCTATTGGGACTATTCCACGACACGACTACTAGTGATGGAGTTTATGGATGGCGCTAAAGTAACAGATGTTGAAGCGTTGAGGAAAGCTGGCATCGAACCACGCGCCGTGGCGCAACTGTTGACTGACGCATATCTCCAACAAATGTTGCTCGATGGGCTTTTTCACGCGGACCCACATCCTGGGAATCTGCTCGTACAGCCGGGCCCCCGCTTGGTGTTTCTCGATTTTGGTTTAACGAAAGATCTGCCGCCGGAGTTTCCATTGGAAATGGCGCGGTTGACGACAGCGATTGTCACACAAGATACCGAAGAGATTGTGGCCTCATTTCGGCGACTGGGGTTTGTGACAAAACATGGAGGTTCTGAAAGTTTACTAGTGCTCGGTGAAGCGATGCTCGGTCATTCCGTGAAGGAACAGAAATCGTACGCTGACCCGGAGATGGTCGAGCATTTCAACAATGAGATTGCAGAAGCGATACGTAAAGATCCGATTGTCGAAGCGCCGAGCGATCTCGTACTGGTTGGACGAGTCATGGGATTATTAAGTGGAGTAGGGAAGCAGCTTGGCTCAGAGGTTAATTTATTAGAGACGTTGGCTCCGTATCTCCTCTCTCAAAAACAAAACCCCGACAGTACTACGTCTTGAGGAAGACGTCCCGCCGGTGAGAGCGGGCTGTCGGGGCATCGGTGGCGCCTGGATCCTCCCAAGCGACCACCCAGAAACTTCTTGGGCCGTCGGCCTAGGAGGCCACCACCTCACAAATCACCAGAAATTTATCCATGCTGGATCACCTCCTTCCTCGGCGCACCCGTCGCGGGTCCAGAACCGCTCAGCCAGGAACCGACCGCCGAATGTCGGCCCGAGGCTTGGCCCATCAGCGTTCTGCCGGATTGCAGAATTCGCGATGCAAAGGGTCTGTGTTAACCCGACCAATGAAATCATCTTACTCCCAATTTTTATTAAGGTCCAGAGTCAATAATGACACCGCAATTTAGTATTGAGGAATGGAAGCGTTGACTCCCTTGCAGAAAAATAGACACAGTTCTATATAGTGAAAACGCTAAAAAAAATTATGTCATACTTTCACGCTACTGCTGTCTTTGAAGCCCGAGGGACTTCTTTGGAGGAGGCAGATCGCATCGCCGCTTCTTTATTTAAGTCTCTTCGTCATAATCGAATCCACTATTATGAGCATGACGTTACGGCTTGCTCTGGGCCTTATCCTTCCTCGAAGAGTTTGTATTTCTCTATTATCGCTGAGTTTGACGTCGATGCTTATAACGAGGACAGAGCAGGAGAGCTTACAGATGAGATTCTCGAAACATTGGCGACTGATGACGTTCAATTTATCGCCTTTGGCTTGACTCCGGGAGAACAACGTATACAGCCTGTTGAGCGTGCTCCACAAGTCGAGCCGGAGCTGGAGAAGCCTCAAGAGGCAGGAGCAGAAACTGGAGAGGCTGAAGAGCGTAAAGGCAAAAAACGTAGCTCGCGTGGACGTGGCCGCAAGCGCAAAGATGATCGAGAGACTGACGGTGGGCGAGAGGCACAAGCCGAAGACTCTACGGAAACTGTTGCTGGTGGTGATGTCGCGGTTGAGCCGACTGTTGAGAGAGAGGAAAGACCAGCGAGTGAACTATTTGCTCCTATTGTGGTGACTCCTGAGGCAGAACAAAAACCTGCGCTTGATATTCGTCCGCTCGTGCAAGAAGAAGAACTTCCTGCTACGCCACCACCTCGAAGCTCGGCAGCGATGCAAATCACCTTGAGCATGTCTTTCCGTGCGTCGGAGTTTGGCTTACCAACTCCTGACCTTGGGGCACTGGACCAAGAAGCGTTTCTTGCACGTGCAACGGTTGAAGCCCGCAGTCGCCATCCTGAATTGCCGCTAGATGTTGTGCCAATACATGAGATTTCACCTCTTCCATGGGGAGAAGTTGTCTTGAGGCTGACTTGGCAATATCCCGTACCGGTACCGTCCGCAACGGAAGAGGCCTAGCTGTAGATCTGCAAAGTGACTGACAGCGATATCAGAGGAGACAATGAAGACGAATTATTTTGTCTTCATTGTTTAAACTCTAGGTCCCTTAACAGGTGCAACAAAAGTACGGTTGAAAAAGTTATTCTTGTCAAAAACAACAGGTGCGACGGACGTATTTACGCCTCGGATTATCGGGGCTTTGGCTGTTGCTGCTGGCGCCCTTGGCTCACTGCCAGACATTTGCGTCTTTCATCTGTTGTTCTTCTCGCAACCCATCCCCAGAAATGTTTCGCGCCTTAAGAACTTTAGCCTAGCTGCGCAGTTTCAGCCGTATTTTGCTGAGGCTGATGTTTTCTGGTTTGGTGCGGCTCACTCTGAGGGGCGCTCCGCTCGCGCCTGTGGCGCTCACGGAGAACCCCTCCTCGTTCGCTGCTCCTAGTTTATTTATACCGACAGATTACTTGTTCTGAAAAATCTTTTAGGACCTTTCGAGCATAGTCTATAGGAGGGAGGAGGGCGACTTCCTTGATGCCCGCCTGTTCGGCTTGGTGTAGTTGGTGCAGGATTTCGTTGGGTTCACCTACAATACAGGTTCCTTGGATGGCTTCGGGGGTAATAAAGCGACGCTCTTCCGGTACGAGAAACGTACAATGACCATTATGAATCTGGAGATAACGTTTCTCGGCGGGTGTCGCCATCTTGTCAACATATGCACAATAGGCATCCCAGACGTTCTTTAAAGCGGGAGGTACAACATCCTCGTTCTTCGTGTACTTGTAAATCTCATATACAAAATGAAGTATAGCTGCGACTTGGGAGCCGCATTCATTGATGACACGGTCAGAAGTTAATTTCTCTCCAGGCTGCAGCACCACAGCTGTGGTTAGAGCGGCGACGTGGAAATTGGCGGATAGGGTTCTCCCAGCTTTGTCGGCTCCCGTTTTGATCTGGGTCATACTTTGTTGCATGATTTCGGGACGCACATCAAATACCGTCACCAGACCATCCCCGAACTCCCCTGCAGTGCGGAGGGCGAGGGGGCCATTAGCAGCAACATAGATAGGAATTGGCTCTTTTAGGTTGATGAAGCCGCGATCGAGATGAAGGAATCGCGTGGTGCGAGTGACGCCATTTAGTGTGATGTCAACTTCTTCTCCTTTTAATAAGGTGCGCACAATGCGGAGATACCCACGAAATGCACAAAACTTCAGGGGGTCACAGCCCCTTAACCTGATTGCAGTTTTGG
>CAZUFQ010000183.1:0-9886 GCA_964618735.1 uncultured Enterobacteriaceae bacterium | reverse complement strand
GTCTCGGTTTTGAATACAATGGTATGGTGTTGCATGAGTATTACTTTGAAAACTTGAAGAAGCAGGGAAAAGGTGAGCCTGAGCGGACTTCCTCCTTCGTGCGCGCCGCAGAACTTCGGTATGGCGACTACAAAACGTGGAAAGCCGACTTTGTTGGCATCGGTAAAATGCGCGGGGTAGGGTGGGCGATCTGCTACCAAGATCCGACGAACGGACACCTCTCGAACCACTGGATCACACTGCATGAAGTTGGCAATGTGGCGGGATTTAAACCTGTGCTGGTGATGGACGTGTGGGAGCATGCTTTTTTGCTTGACTATAAACCGGCGGACCGCTCTCGCTATATTGACGCATTTTTCGCCAATGTTAATTGGGATGCTGTGGAGCGGCGTCTTCTGGAGAAATAAGGAGTGAAGCGATCGCAGAACGCCTGGCGCCTTGGGCTGGGAGCGGAGGTGCTTCCTGAAGGCGTCTGCTTCCGGGTCTGGGCTCCACGATGTCAGCAGGTCGACGTAGCATTGGAGGGAAATGAGCCTCAGGCGTTCTTTCCTCTTACGCCGGAAGAAAACGGATATTTCTCTGCTATCGTTCCACATCTTAAAGCAGGCGCGCTTTATCGTTACCGGCTCGATCAAGATCGGTGCTATCCAGATCCCTGTTCCCGATTCCAGCCCCAAGGACCTCATGGCCCTTCGCTGGTCGTCGAGCCGCACGCCTACCAGTGGCAGGATGCTGATTGGCCAGGTGTTCGTATGCAGGGACAAGTTATTTACGAAATACATGTCGGCGCCTTTACTGCCGAAGGCTCCTTTGACGCCGCAACGCGAGAGCTTCCCGAACTCCAACGGTTAGGCGTCACCCTCATTGAAATCATGCCGGTGGCGGAATTTCCGGGTCGGCGTAACTGGGGCTACGATGGGGTTGGTCTCTACGCGCCGTCGCATACGTACGGTGACGCTGAGGCGTTCAAGCGCTTTATTGACGCGGCGCATAAACTCAAACTCGGCGTCATTCTTGATGTCGTGTACAACCATCTGGGACCTGATGGGAATTACCTTCCGCTCTATAGTAGAGACTATTTCACTGATCGTTATGAAAATGACTGGGGCCAAGCTATTAATTTTGATGGTCCAAAATCGCGCGAAGTGCGAGAGTTTTTTATACGCAATGCTTGTTATTGGATCGTCGAGTTTCACTTAGATGGACTGCGCTTGGACGCCACTCAAGATATTCATGACACAGGTCCAATGCATGTGTTAGCCGAGATTTCGCAGCGTACGCGTGAAGCGGCTGGGCTGCGACAGATCGTGCTGACAGCAGAAAATGAACCACAGCAAGTGATCTGCATAACGCCACTTGAACAAGGCGGGTACGGTCTTGACGCCATGTGGAACGATGACTTCCACCATACTGCCCGAGTGGCGCTCACTGGCCGACGCGAAGCCTACTATACCGACTATCGGGGCCAACCCCAAGAGTTTTTGTCAGCAATCAAATATGGCTTTCTCTATCAGGGGCAACGCTATCATTGGCAACAAAATCCGCGCGGTTCAGCGGTGACAAGCCAACCAGCTTCTGCATTTGTCATATACACACAAAATCATGATCAGGTCGCTAACTCACTCTCTGGTGAACGCATCATGGCGCTGACAAATCCAGCCTGCTATCGCGCCCTAACTGCGCTCATGCTGCTTGCCCCAGAGACACCTATGCTCTTTATGGGCCAGGAGTTCGGCTCCTCTCATCCTTTCCTCTATTTCGCCGATCACGACAAGGAGACCTTAACCGCAAGTGTTTATAAGGGTCGCAAAGAGTTTCTCGCGCAGTTTCCTAGCTATGGTTCGCCCGAAGCGCAAGACGCCGTCCCCGATCCCTGCTCTCATGCTACGTTCGAGCGTTCCAAGTTGGATTTTTCCGAGCGTGCTGCTCATGCGTCTCTTTATCAATTCCATCAGGACTTGTTGCGTTTACGACGAGAGGATCCCATCATTGCAAGACAGGACCGAAGGCGGCTTGATGGAGCTGTGCTAGGGCCCGCGGCCTTCGTCTTGCGTTTCTTTGCTGACGCCGGAGATGATCGCTTGCTTGTGATCAATCTTGGGGTCGCCTTCGACTATATCCCCGCGCCAGAACCGTTACTCGCGCCTTCTCACGGGAAACACTGGCGCGTAGTATGGTCGAGCGATGACCCTTGCTACGGCGGTCCAGGCATCGTCAATCCTTGTAGTGTAGAGGGGTGGCGGTTCCCTAGCGCTAGCGCCGTATTCTTCGTCACGGATAGACCATGACTACTCCTATTATGACGTTCCCTTGGCGGCCGAGTAACGATCCCGCCTTTTTGCGCTCGCGCGAGTGGTTGGTGACGAACGGACTCGGAGGCTATGCGTCTGGCGCCCTGCTGGGGATTGCTACACGGCGTTATCATGGACTTTTCATCCCAAACCTGCCCGCTCCTCATGGCCGCACTGTGCTTGTGCCCCGGCTCGATGAGGAAGTGCATAGTCTACGACGGGTCGTGCAGCTTGGGGGAGCTGAGTTTGTAGACCGCAGCCCAGGCGAGGGCGAGGAACATCTCTTTCTGAGGGAGTTTCGTCTTGAGTGGCAGACGCCAGTCTGGGTGTTCGAGATCGATGGGCATACGCTGGAAAAGCGCATCACTATGCCGTACCGCGAGAATACGGTCTACATCTCCTACAAGCTCTTAAGTGGGGACAGCCCGTTGCAGTTGCATATTCGTCCTTATATTTCCTTTCGCAGACACGATGAACACCTCGATGATATGACGAGCGAAGGTCCCTTTCCCTTGATGATTTTTCAGGGCCGGCATGAGGTGCATTTCGGCAGCGGGCTCCCGGAAATGCAAATGTGCATCCAGCCGCAGGGCGGCGTATTCGTAGCCGAAGAGAAGATTAGTTCCAATGTATTGTATGAAGTCGAGCGCGCCCGCGGCTATGATCACACCGCAGACTTGCATAGCCCTGGGTATTTCACCACGACGCTGGAGCCGAAACAATCAGCGGCTTTAGTGATGAGTGTGGAGCGCTGGGAGACCCTCCAGCTTGAGAGCGCTACTATTTTTGAAGCCGAACAACATCGAAAAGAAAAAGTGTTGGCGTCAGCGCCTGAGGCTGCTCGTAAGGGCTTGGCTGCTCAGTTAGTCTTGGCCGCCGATCAGTTCATTATTTTTCCGGGCTCCCGTCCGGAAGAGCGCACGCTGGCGCACACAGCTGGCGAAGAAGCTAAAACCGTAGTAGCTGGGTATCATTGGTTTACCGACTGGGGCCGCGACACAATGATAAGCCTTGAGGGCTTAACCCTCTGTACTGGCCGCCACCACGAAGCGCGGGAGATCCTGCAGACTTTCGCTCGCTATGCCAAGGACGGGCTTTTGCCGAACCACTTCCCCGAAGGAGAACGCACGGCGCTTTATAACACGGTAGACGCAACCTTCTGGTACTTTCACGCCCTTGATCGCTACGTTCAAGTCACGGGCGACAAAGAGATTCTACAGTTGCTATTTCCCACACTCCGTTCTCTTATTGAGTGTCATGTCCGGGGGACCCATTTTGGCATCGGTATGGACCCGCGCGACGGACTTATTCAAGCTAGCGCTGAAGGGTTTGCCCTGACGTGGATGGACGCCAAAGTGGGCGATTGGGTCGTGACGCCGCGTCGCGGCAAACCAGTGGAGATCCAAGCGCTCTGGTACAACGCCTTGCGACTCATGGCGAGGTGGGCTGTTGACTTTGATGAACCTGACGTCCAGTTCAAAGCGCTGGCCCAACGCGCCGCCGAATCTTTCAACGCCCGTTTTTGGTGCGATAGTGGTCAATACCTTTTTGACGTCATCGATGGTGAAAACGGCGATGATAACAGCTTCAGACCAAATCAAATCTTTACAATTTCTTTACATTTTCCCATCTTAGCCAAGCGATATTGGCGTCCCGTGCTCGAAGCCACTACCGCGAAGCTCCTTACCCCATTTGGGTTGCGCACTCTTGCTCCTGGCCACAAAGATTATAAATCTCACTACGATGGCGACCTGCGCTCCCGAGACGCTGCGTATCATCAAGGAACGGTCTGGCCCTGGTTGCTCGGACATTTTCTAGATGCATGGCGACGAGTTTATGCAGACAGTGCTCGCGCCCACACTTTTCTTAATGGCTTTGAAGAAGCCCTGCAAAGCGCCGGCATTGGCACTCTCAGTGAGATCTTTGATGCCGAGCCGCCCTATTTCCCCAGAGGTTGCATTGCGCAAGCCTGGAGTGTGGCCGAGGTGCTCCGCATCCTCCTCGTGCTCGACCAGCACCCAGCTAAGGGTAAATCCAATAATCACCTTGAGTGACCTTTTTACGGAGATCGTGGAGAGGAAATCGCCATTGAGCAACTCTCTCAGTAAAATAATAGAAAATCCGCAGAAGAAAAACATTCGCACTATTGTCGCCCTTGAAGAGGAAGCGCTTCATAACCGCTCTCCTGTAAACCGTGTGAGTGATGCGATTACTCATTTTTCCGGGACAATAACCTTCGTTATCTTGCATGCGCTCTGGTTTGTTATCTGGATTGCCGTCAATGTCGGCTGGATCCCTAACTTTGGCATTTTCGATCCTTACCCTTTCAATTTTCTGACGCTCCTTGTTTCTTTAGAAGCCATCTTTCTCTCAACTTTTGTCCTTATGAGCCAAAACCGAATGGCCTACCAAGCAGAGAGACGAGCCCATTTGGACCTGCAGATTAACCTCCTCGATGAGCAAGAAACAACGGCGGTGTTGCAACTGCTGCAGCGGATTTGTCGGCATCTTGGACTAGGAACCGACCCCTCAGAAAAAGTAAACCAACTCACTCAGGAGACTGACGTCCACAAGTTAGTCAACGAATTGGACAAGAAATTACCAAGCTGAATCAGCTCCGGGGCGGCCTTATGAATTTTGCTAGTCAACTTCGGTAATCATATAGCACCAGATCTAGTTCCCGAATGCCGTAGGGTACGCTTGCGCACCATGCCTCGGTGCAGAAAGGCGCCCGCCACAAGGCGGGTCGCTTGCCTTATCGATTTTGAGCGTCAAAGTTTATAAGAGAAGAGTGTAGGAAGTCGGAGAGGGTCCCCGCCGCCTTCTTGCACAAGAAGACTACCTACATAAACATACATCGCCGCCCCCAGGCAAATAAGGGCATTGGTTTTTAAGCCAGCCGGTTTGTCATGTATTTCTCGCTCTAGCCCCACAATCGTGCCGCACAGGAGAGCTATGAGCGCGGTGATGAGCATAGATATCAGAGGATTACTCTGAGTAAATGGTTCCACGGAGAATCTCTCCAAGAGCGGGACCCCAACCTTCGCTGGAGTCCCATTTATAAGAATAAAAAAAGAAACATACGAGCTTGCTGCAAGTGTTGTTCCTCACACTGGGGCATGATTCAGCAAAACTGTCAGCAAAAATCCACAACTTTTGTGAGAAAATATCTACAGATGAGGGGGAAATGAAGAATTATTGTTTATAAATTCCTCAGCTTGGTTGTACCCGCGTCTGGCACAGTGGTTGCTCTTCTTTAGTAGTAAGCGACTTAGTTTAGAAGAAAGGAGGACGCCATATGCTGAGCTGGGCTGTTACATTTCTCGTCGTCGCACTTATTGCCGGGATACTAGGGTTTAGTGGCATTGCTGGGACGGCAAGCAATATCGCCTGGATTCTCTTTGTCGTCTTTTTGATTGCTTTTGCAATCAGTCTGCTGGCGGGGCGACGCGGACCTATAGTCTGAAGTTGGGGTAGAGGTTACTGACCCTGTGGAGGCGAATCCTCTACCCCGCAAAATTTCTTTACTCTGTGAATAATAATAACAACATTGATAATAAGTGACGTTCTACGCCAGAGGATGTCACTTTTATTGACTTCGAGAAGGAGGCAACGCATGAACGCATTTCTCAATAAAGCAAAGGTGGTCGTTTGCTTGGCTGGGGCGCTTGCTCTGACGCTTCCGGCAGTGGCCAGTGCGCGAAGCGCCAGTAGTGAACGATGGCATCAAGGACAAGCAGATTTACAAAAGAATCTTCCCCCCGGACAACCCGCTGACGTGTACCGCAAGAAGATGGAAGACTTGGGATACAAGGTAACTGCAACGGATGACAAGAAGGCAAATTATGAAGCGTATGAACTTGTCAAAGGCGATCAGACTTGGAAAGTAAAAATTAATGTAGACGACAGCACGCATAAAGCGACCAAAGTTAACGTCACCTCTAATATGTGGAAGAGCGACGCAACAAAACAAGAGCTGGAACGACAGAAAGTAGCCAGGTCCACCTCAAATTCTACTGCGATGCACAACACCGCAGCGGATCGCAACGATCAATACAGCGCCCGGGACCGTGCGACGAGTGATCAGCTCATTAACGAACTGAAGAGTCTGCCGGTTGAACGCGACAAACAGTTTTACAAAGAAGCGTTGCGACAACGCGGATATGACATCGCGAGAATCGACAAAGATGAAAAAGATCAACTAGAACTCGAAGCGGTGAAAAACGGTCACAGCGTAAAGATGGATGTGGCTTTCAATTCTGATACCGGCAAGAGCACCAAGGTTGACGCGTCAAGCCTGTGGTCAGAGTCCGAAGCGACATCTCGAACCCGAGAGGCGCAGCAGGGCGATACTTCTCAAACCGTTCCACATCGCAAGTAATGAAGTTCATTGAAGCCGGTGCGACTAAGCGAAGCGTACTCGTTTGATTTAACGTTTTGATGAAGATGACTTTTTACAGCCGTAAAGACAGGTTGTGAGACCTGTCCTTACGCAAAATAGAGGGACCCACAATCAAGAGCACCCCATATAGTGTGCTCTTGATTTTTCACTTCTTGTCCCCTGTAGTTAAAGCCTCTCCAGACGAGAAATACTCTGTCGCCTTTCCCTGCTGCTCTCCCGCAAAGCCTACAGGGACATCGCTTGGTCTACTATCCTGCAGCGGATTGAGAATCATATTCACACCTCATGACATAATTGAAAACATTTCGGAAGGAGTTTCAATATTATGGCAGAACGAAGTAAACGTGGATTTGCTGCCATGAGTGAACAGAAGCAACGAGAAATTGCGCGCCGAGGGGGACAGGCGGCTCACAAAAAAGGGACAGCACATGAATTCACCTCTGATGAAGCCCGCATCGCGGGCCATCGAGGTGGGAGAGCTCTTAGTAGTAACCGTCAGTATATGTCGGAGATTGGTCGGAAAGGCGGACATAATTCAGCCGGACAACGGGCAGCTAAGTCGCGCCAGATACAAGAGGGCAACGAAAGCAGTAATGGAGCCTATGAATACAAAGAGAATGAAATCACGGGAACGAATGAGCGAATTGCCCTAAAGGCAACCGACCTGCTCCGAGGCGACCATCGGAAAGTAGAGGCGTTGTTTGCGCAATATGAAACCACGAATGGAGAGTATTCGCAAAAGGAAACCCTGCTAAAGCAGATCGGTCAGGAACTCAACATTCATACCCGACTCGAAGAAGAAATCTTCTATCCATTTATCCAATCCTCCTTGCATGAAGAAGGTTCGCAACTCATTGCTGAAGCCGTCAGCGAACATCACAAGGTCAAAGATCTCATGGAGCAGCTTAAAAGCATGATCCCTGGCGAGGCTTCATGTGACGCCGTCATGCAACAGCTCAAGCAATGTGTACAGCATCATGTCGAGGAGGAGGAGAAAGAGATGCTGCCAAAAGCCGAACAGCAGGTGAGTGATCAACTAGAGTCACTAGGGACCCGGCTGCAGCAGTACAAACAGCAACTTTACGAGATGATGGAAGAGTCGACGCCCTTTGTTCCCTTAAATCCAGAAAATACATAGAACAAGTGAGGGAGATTGGCTATGAAGGAGCAAGCAGAAAAACAGCAAACTCAACAAAGCGCTCCTGGTCCAGGCGAGCAATCATCCTCCACTCCTGCGTTGCAAGCCAACAATATACGAAATGAACAGCAACAAGGAAGATCTCCAGAGGAGGAACAAAAAGAGCAGTACGGAGGAGGGCTGAGGCGGCGCGACTGGTTGAGGCCTTTGTGGGCGGAGAATCCTGCCGCCATAATGCGCCGTTTCTCCGATGAAATGGACCGCTTTTTTGAGGATTGGGGTTTTCGCCGCGGCTGGCTCGGATCTCGCTGGAAGCAGGATCGTGAGCTCGGACAAAGTATGTGGGCTCCTCAAATTGAGATTTTCGAGCGGAATAATCAGCTTACTGTTTGTGCTGATCTCCCTGGCGTCAAAAAAGAAGACCTGACAGTGGAGTTCACCGGGAACGTCTTGACTATTCAAGGCGAGCGAAAGCAGGAGTACGAAAAGACCGATAAAGGCTATCGACAGAGCGAGCGAAGCTATGGCCGCTTTTACCGGAGTATTCCTTTACCCGAAGGGACAGAACCAGAAAGTGCGAAAGCGACATTTCAAGATGGCGTTCTTACCATCACGATGTCGCTGCCGCAACACGGGGAGCCGCGGAGCCAGCGTATTGAAATTCAAAGTGCTAATGGATAGCAGGGGCGTGATCATACTCACTCACCTTTAGAGCAAACACGCCAGGGTGTGGGATGTAGAGAGGCGTCTTTTCTCCTTTCCCTCGAGGGAAGAGGACACAGGAGAGGGTGATTGATGCAGCTATCTCCTCACCCTGGCCCTCTCCCCCAAGGGGCGAGGGAACCGGCGGCCGAGAGGGCTCATATAAGCGTTAACACTCTCGGTCTAGGGCTCTGCCTAGACCGTCATCTACATGTGTTAGTTGTCCACCACGAGGTGATGCACAAAGTGTAATTTCTCTCTTACTCGCGCAGTCAGCACCTCTGGTATGACGTCAATAATGCCCCTGCTGCGATTCAATTCATTCAGCGCGATCCCTAGTTGTTGATACTGAACAATCATGGGGTTGAGATCGAGCTGGAAGAGAGACGCGCGGGAGAAACCGACGTGATAGGCGGTATCAAGCATACTGATAATATCCAGATAGTGAGCAAAGGTTTCAGCGAAATCTTCCCACGGATGCATGGCCGCGTAAGTGCTCACAAAATGTGACTGCCAATCAACAGGGGGTCCGGCCTGATAATATGCTGTGAGGGCTTCTTGATAGCTTGGAGTTGTGGGATCGCCAAAAAGGGCGGTGAAGCTTGCCTCGCGCTTATGCTTGATGAGCAGATCCCAATAGTAATGCCCAATCTCATGACGAAAATGGCCGAGCAAGGTTCGCTGAGGCTCTCCAAACTGTGCTCTGAGACGTTCACGTTCTACATCGTCAGCCTCGCGAATGTTGATGGTGATCGTACCTTCGGCGTGTCCTGTGAACACTCGTTCGTGCGGGCTCATTGATCCCCAGTGTTCGTCCGGAGGAACCACATCGGCTTTAAAGTCAAAGCGGAGCGCTGGTCGATCCTGTTGCTCCTTACTCTCACGCGGGAGCTGAAGCAAATCTAATTCGTAGAATAATCGTCGTTTGGCGGCTTCTAAACGATACCACTTTTCGAGATTGCCCGGGACATCGAGATCAGGAATAACATGGGTGAAACGGCAACAATCACACAGAAGCGGCCCTTCGGAGCTGCGACCACTGATAGTTACACTGTCTACTATGTAGCAACGGTTGCAGACGTTATACTTGATGTAATTGTAGCATTTTCCCAGAAGGACGCCGCAGGCTGAATTCCCACAGCGGAATTTCTCGTTGTCTGTGGGCAGCAACGCCACGATCGCGCGGCAAGCTGGGCAGTACCCAACCTCCCGGCCGCAGGAGAGACACAGAGTGTTATCAAAGAAGAGCAAATTGTCACAGATACATTGGAAAGTGCGCATAAATATGATTCTCACCGGTAGGGCTTACCCCGCAGCGTTGCTTTTACTTCGTGTAAATTTTGTAGTACGTAA
>CAZUFQ010000182.1:0-9926 GCA_964618735.1 uncultured Enterobacteriaceae bacterium | reverse complement strand
TGGATTTGGCGTCGTTCCGGCAGTCCACACCAACGTTTCCGTGAGAATCTCTTCTTTATTGTTCAGGAGAACCGCTCCTGGTCGTGCGTCGGCGACACGGACATTTAACTTGAAGACTACGCCGCGCGCCGCCATGCGCTCCAGGGCGTAAGCGGCGAGTTCCTCACTCAGTTCAGGCAAGATGCGGTCACGCGAATGAACGAGTATGACCCGTACTTCTTCCGCGGAGATAGTAGGATAATAGGACAACATGCCGCGCGCAAAATCGTTGAGAGAACCCGCCAACTCCACGCCAGCGAACCCTCCGCCAGCAACAACGACTGTCAGCATCGATTGCCGTGCGGCGGATGGCGACTCGTCGGCGGCGCGCTCGAACAGATCAATGACATGATTGCGAATGCGCATGGCGTCGTTCAACGATTTGAAATCAAACGATGAGGATTTTACATTGTCGAGACCGAGATAATTAGAGATGGCGCCAAGCGCAAGCACGAGCTGATCAAACCCTACTTCATGGCCTTCTTCTTGAACGGCTGTGTTCGCCCTGAGAGGGACATCAGGCGCGAGCCGCACGCAGCGCTTCTGTAAATCAATTGCGACGGCTCTGTTGCGGACCACGTTGGTGCGCCGCAAACTTGTACGCAGCGGACTGGTGATATGGGTTGCTTCTAGGCTACTTCCGGCGACCTCGGCTAACATGGGCGTGAAAAGCAGGGCGTTGGTGTCGCTGACTAACGTGATCGACACTGAAGGGTCGGCGCCAAACAGTTCTTCCAAATGCTGTGCTGTCGTGACGCCGGCAAAGCCGCCGCCAAGAATGACGATACGGGTTTTCACTTCCCGCGGGGGAGGCGGCGGTTCATACTCAGGTCCCCACCATACAAAAGCGAGATCGTTGAGCAGTTGGGCAATCAGCCCGAGACTGGCGCTATACGTTAGCCAACCGATCAGCGCCGGAAATGCCGCGCGCATCCCTTCCACCGTCCACTGTGGGGCCTGCCCCCAGAGTAAAGGGAGTCCAATGATGCTGAGGACAATCCAGAGCGGAACGCCAAGCGCGGCTGTGGTCATTAACGTGTCAATATATGCACGCGGCGTCGGCGCAAACGCAATCGCATAAGCGACCCCACACCGGGGACCGAATACGACGCCGAGAAAGCTATTTTCAAAGGCCGGGGTCAAGAGCATGCTGCTGACGAGCCCGTTCACCAGTCCGATTAGACTGCGACGTACATATTTATTGGTCGTGTGCATGTGCGAATCCCTTGCTCGGCTGTGGGGAATGTTACTTGCCGCCAGGAGAAGAAGCGCATTCCTCTGTCAAAACAGTTTGTGACAGCCGCAACGCCTCACCAACTGACCACGCTTGAAACGGACATCCGCGCGGCGTATAGGGCGGGTCGCCGTCGGCAATTTCGGAGATATGATCTATGCCAGCCTGATCGAGATGGTGAAGCAATGGGTCTAGGAAGCGAGTCCGAGCCTCAGCTTTCGCAGCCGCAGCGCCCCCGCGCACGCGCACCCAGGCTTCGACAAACGCGCCAAGCAGCCAGGACCATGCCGTGCCTTGATGATAGGCGCTGTCTCGTTCACGAACGCCTCCTTCGCAACGGGGAGTATACCCCGGCTCCCCTGGTGCGAGAGAACGGAGACCGAGCGGCGTCCACAACCGTTCTTCAACCGCGTCAACAATGCGTCGGGCGCGGTCAGCAGGCAAAAGTTGGAGGGGAAGACCGCCTACGGCGAAAATTTGATTGGGACGGAAAGTCGCATCTACTACGCCGGCGCGGTGATCACAGTCAATGACATCGTAAAGTCTGCCCTCATCAGCATGCCAGAAGCGCTCAACGAAAGTCTTGTGCCCCAGCGTGAAGGGGGCTTGCCACTTGGTCGAGAACGCGCCAGCGATGGAAAGCGCATTGAGCCACAGCGCTTGAATCTCCACGGGCTTGCCAATGCGTGGGGTGATGACCCGATCGTCTACACGCGCGTCCATCCATGTGAGCTGTACGCCTGGGACACCAGCGGCAATAAGTCCATCGGTATCGACACGAATTTGATAACGGGTGCCTTTGACATAACCGGAGAGAATGGCGTCGATGGCTTCGTACAGCGTCTGTTGCTCGCTTTGCAAGAGCTTCCGTCTTCTTGCCGTCATCGCCTGGAGGAAATCGTGTACAGCGATGATATACCAGAGAGAGGCGTCAACCGCGTTGAATTCCGGCGTTTCGCCGCTATCGGGAAACCGGTTTGGCAACATGCCTTCGGAGACGGCTCCGGCCCATTCCAGTAAGATGGCGCGCGCATCGTCAAGTTTGCCAGTCGCCAGACACAGTCCGCGCAGGGCGATGAAGGTGTCGCGGCCCCAATCGGTGAACCAGGGATAGCCGGCGACTATGGTTTTCCCCGCGCCCCGGCGGACAAGATACGCGTCTGCAGCGCGGTGCAGGCGCGAGGGAAATTGTTGACGACGTTGACGTTCTGTCACGCGCAAGGTTTGCAGAGAGTTTTGTGGGGACGTGTCGGCGAGAGCCAGGCTGTCTGTGTTTTGTCCTTCAGCCGCGAGGATGAGCACTGCCTCGTCTTGTGACAAATTCCAATGAAACGCGCCTGGCGTTGCAAGATCTTCCGTGTAGTCGAGGCCCCGTGCGCGCTCTTCTGCGTACAAGAAATTACGATACCAGTCTGGTTGATGAGTATACGCGCCGTTTGAGAAAGCAATGATGCTGGGAATGTCGGGATAAGGACGCCAGATAATCACCCCTTCATGCACTTCTGCTTCGAAGCGAAACGCAGGATTTTCGTGATGCAGGGGGTGATAATCGCGGCCAGAGAGAAATGGACGAACCGTAAGTGTGACGCCCTCTCGTGGCTCGGTCAGGCGCCACGAGAGAACGGTAACGGGAGCGCCGCGCCGCATGAAAATTTCCTGTTCGATGCAGGTCCCGTCTTCCAAGCGAAATTGCCAGCGCGGCCACGGATCGTTAGAAAAATTCTCAAGGCGTCGTTCGCCGTCCGGATGTGTGATGTCGGGAGGATAGGCTTGAGAGGAAAGGGCGAAACTGCCGTGTGGGGTGTCAATCCAGGCGTCAAATCCATTTACAAGTACGAAGCGTCCAGTGGGCGGCGTGGTCGCAGCTAACAGCAACGCATGGTAGCGTCGCGTGCGGACGCCAGCGGTTGTTCCTGAGGCGAAGCCGCCCAAGCCATCGGTTTCGAGCCATTCAGTAGTGCGGTCAAGTGGAAGAGTCATTGGCGTTCTGGATCCTTCTCTTTGCCGGGTAAGATGCCGCGTGACAGAGTGGGGTTTCGGAAAGGGGCATTTTAAGTCCCCTCCTTTGTCAAAGGAGGGACAGGGAGGATTTTCCTCATGCCCAGGCAGAGCCTGGGCATGTCGTGGGTTATAGCTCTATCGCACCGGAGGGGTTGCGTTCCCAGGCAGAGCCTGGGAACGAGATTGTCAGTGAGCTACGACTATTTTGTATCTTGATACAGAATGCCTTGCTGCTGCAACGCTACGACAGAATCGTGCGAGCGCCCGAGATATTGGCTAAGGATCTCTTCATTGTGCTCGCCTAGAAACGGAGCCTGTAGCGGAAGTTCGTCAGGGAAGGCGGAAAATTTGAAAGGAAACCCAGGAATAGTCACGTCGCCGAGCACACGATCCGGAACTTGGCGCACCATGCGGCGGGCGGTGAAGTAAGGATGCGACACGGTTTCTTCGATGGACAGCACCGGACCGGCCGGCACCCTATGATCGGCGAGTGCTTTGAGCACAGCGTCATCGTCTGGGAAGGTTTGCATCCAAGCCTCAATCATCGGGATCAATTCTTGTTTATTTCTGCCCCGTCGTCCTGCTGAAGAGAAACGCGGATCATCAATCAGTTCCGGTTTGCCAAGAGCGCGGGCGACATTCGGCCATTGCCGATCAAGGGCAAGGATCACGATCCAACCTTTCGGGCCTTTGAAGACGCCTTGCGGGCAAGAGCCATAATGATGAATGTCGAACCGAGTCGGTTTATATGCGCCTTTATTCGCGACAAACATTTGTACTTCCACCGACTGCATGTGGTAGAGCGCGTCAACCATAGCGATGTCGATATGTTGTCCTTGCCCCGTCCGGTCGCGATGAAACAGCGCGTAGCCCAGTGACGCAAACGCGTTGACGCCGGCGATGCCATCGGCAATCGCGACGCCCACAAACCGTGGCGGACCGTCTGGATCGCCGGTCATATGCATAATGCCCGAGAAGGCCTGGGCGATATAGTCATACCCAGTGAGGTGCGATAATGGGCTCTTGCGGCCAAAGGCGGACACTGAACACATAATGACGCGAGGGTTGATCTGCTTGAGTGAATCATAGTCCAGGCCGCGTTTCTCCATGACGCCGGGACCGTAGTTTTCGATGACAACATCGACATGCGGAATCAACGCTTGTAATAATTCAACGCCTTCAGGTTTGCTGAAATCGACGCAAAAGCTTTTCTTACCGCGATTTTGCTGAATGAAATAAATGCTACGGCCATCCTTAAGAAAGGGGAGGGCGCGCGAGGGATCGCCGCTTTTCGCCTGCTCCACCTTAATCACTTCCGCGCCGAGTTCGGCCATGAGCCGGGTCGCGGTTGGTCCGGCCAGATACTGGGTAAAATCTAACACTTTGATGCCTGCTAACATCGTCGGCTGTGAGCCGTTATCCATACTGCACACCTCCTTTGGCTAGGACCTGTATATCGCAAGGGAGCGCCGATTGCTAGGAAAAGCACTTCCTGAAAAATCCACATCTTTATTTTCGGGTGTGGACAAGGCGCTTAAGCGCCTTGCCTATAGGGGAGCCTGACAACTCGTCTTTTTCCGGGCAAATTCCCTCGCCCCGCAGGGGAGAGGGCGAGGGTGAGGGGCGTCAAATGGTTGCTCTCTTCTCCATTCCCCTCATCCTAACCTTCTCCCCGGTGGGGAGAAGGGACCTACCAGTGCAACTTTAGTATCAGCTCCTTAGGTTGTGACCTGTGAATCACCTCACCCCTACGACTTTGCCTGTTGGAGAAAGTTGACATCCTCAACCCTCTCCGGCAAAGTCTCCGCCGCCAAGTAGACGGAGACAAGAGTAAGAATCGCCATTCCCATCATATAGAGAGCGATGGGCCACGGCCTGCCTCCGGACCAACTCAATAGTGCTGTAGCAATCAAGGGCGAGAGGCCGCAGGCAAAACCGGACGCAAGTGGATAGCCGAGTGATGCGCCGCTGTAGCGCACGCGCGCGCCTAACAGTTCGGAAAGGAAACTGGCTTGTGGACCGTACATCGGGCCAGGACCAGGGCTCAATCCAATGACCACAGCAAGCCAGATCAATAACGACTGCTTGGTGTCCAGTAGCCAAAAAAACGGAAACGAGAAGAGCGCGGATATCGCTGCGCCAGCCATATAGACTGGTCGGCGGCCAATCCGATCCGAGAGCGCGCCGAAAAAGGGAATAGAAAACAACTCACAAATTGTAGCGAGCAGTACTCCTTGCAAGATCGTGCTGCGCGGCAGTTTAAGTTGCTCAGTCACGTAGACGAGCGCAAAAACGCTGTACACATAGAAGAAGCTATTCTCGGCCAAGCGTGCTCCCATAGCGAGGAGGATATTCCCAGGATGAGCACGGATCGCCTCGAACAACGGTATCTGTGCTTCTTCTCCAGCCTTTTTTACTTGGTTGAAAGCTGGAGTCTCGTGAATGCGTAACCGGATAAATAGTCCCACGCCAACGAGGATAATGCTCAGTAGGAACGGTAGGCGCCAACCCCAGGCGAGTAGTTGTTCTTCTGGTAAGGTTGAGACTAGCGAAAACACGCCGGTCGATAGCAGTAATCCGGCTGGGACTCCGATTTGGGGCCAACTACCATAGAAGCCGCGTTTGCCGTCCGGGGCGTGTTCGACCGCCATCAACACTGCTCCGCCCCATTCGCCGCCGACGCCGAAGCCCTGCAGCACCCGCAGGAGAATAAGCAGAAACGGGGCCCAGACGCCTAGCGTCTCATACGTGGGCAAGAGGCCAATGCAGAACGTTGCTGCGCCCATCAATAGCAGAGTAAGACTAAGCATCGACTTACGTCCAATCTTGTCGCCATAGTGGCCAAAAATGATGCCGCCTAGCGGGCGCGCGATAAACCCTACAGCGTACGTACCGAAAGCAGCCAACGTTCCCGCAAGAGGGGCAAACGTGGGAAAGAACAGCCGGTTAAAAATCAGCGCCGCCGCTGTGCCATATAAAAAGAAGTCATACCACTCGATAGCCGTACCAATAAAACTGGCTATGGCGACTTGGGTAATCGAGACCTGAGGGCTTCCTTTATCGCTATGTTGTTGATGCACGTGTTTCTCCCTGAAAGAAAATTACACTGCATCTGGAAAAAGGAAAATGGTGTGGCGACGAGTGCTTCCCCACAAAAGATTTGATGGGCGTCATTACCACAGGGTTGCATTCCCAGGCAGAGCCTGGGAACGAGATTGTGTCCAGCAGAAGGATTTATCGATAGAGTTCTTCGTCTTTCAATTCTTTCTCTGGTAAACGGATACGAGGATAAAGTGACGGTAAGCCATTGCGTCCGAGAAGGAGGAAATCCACAGGTACGAAGGGCATGGGCACTTCAAGACCAACATACGCGCTGCGTTGGTCTTTCCCAAACGCCATACGCGTCCCGGCGACTTCTTTCGGCAACGTTCCACGCACATCGAGGCCCTGACCGACGCTGCCGGACAGATACGGCAACATCTTCCAGCCCCCTTGCTCGTTCTTCTCACTTTGACTTTTGAGTGTGATATCAGCTTGCTCCGCCCCCTGTACGAGCAACGCGAGACCGCGATCTCCCCGAGCCGCGGCCTGCTCATAGCCTTTTTCTCGGAACCGTCGCCAGAACCGTTCCCAAGCCAGATTCGGCACGTCGTACAGTTTGGTCCTGGGGCCTTGATCGGTATGGAAGCGCAGCGCTATCTCGCCGTCAGGAAGGAGCGTCACGCCTTCGTCTGCGAGCTCTACATTGTTGAGGTTATTGTCAAACAGTTCTGGTTTGAGCCCAAGACCTTGTGGACCAACCAGATCGATATTTTCTTTGAGGAACGCTTTGCTCAGCCTGAGTCCACGATTTTCTGGAAGATTGAGCTCGCGCAGTTGTGAGGCGGCCTGGCTGGCTGCTTTGGTATGGGGATATTGCTCGAGCAAGGTGCGCAGATACGATTCTTTTTGACCTTGATGTTCGCTCTGCTTCGCCTGTTCTAGCAGGGCGGAGCTGGCGCGTTCTTGCAAGCCAGGAATTATGTCCTCTTTGCCGGCGAGCTTGTTGTACGCAATGGCTTTGTCAAATTGCCCTTCTCGTGCGTAAGAGTTTGCGAGCACGTCATACACTTCTGGCGAGCGTTGTTCAGGCGGAGTGTCGTGCACATACTTTTCCGCCTCGGTGATCACCGGCTGACGAGAAACAGGATTACCAGTTAACAGTTGAAACAGTTTCCCTCCTGTCTGTATGAGCGTGAGTGCGCCAAAGGTGGCTGCGCCCGCCAATCCTTCTGTCGCGATTTGGGCGCCTGCGACCACAAAATTATCTTTGACAAAACCGCCTCCGGGCAGCAGATAGGCCAGCGTCTCTTTCTCATGTTCCCACTCTGCCTCTTTAACGCCGGCGAGCGGATCTTGTGGTTGCATGGGCGCGTTCTCTTCTTGTTTCTGTAATGCAGTTTCGACTTTCCTCAACCCGTCGTGTGCTTTTTCCGAGGTCGCATCCGTCATCAGCGCGAGTTGGTAATGGAAATTAGCGCCCCAGTAATCGTGCTTCGTGAACGCGGCGTCGGCGCGCGTAAGCTCCGCTTCAAGCATGGCGTTGCGGCGTCGAGTTTCCAGGTCTTGCAACTTTTGTTGGACTTCGGGGGCGCGTGGGTCTTCGGGCGCGCGGCGTAGGAATTCGCGATACAAGACGAGAGCTTTGCGTTCGCGGGGTCCGGGCCCGTTGCGATCGCTCCATTCTGAAACGACCCCCTGAGCTGATGCGGGATTTGGACTACGCGGCGCGCCGAACAGGAGACCGCCGACATCTAAAGTCGAGAGCACCCAGTTGAAGCGCCGCCCCATACGGCCGCGTTTTGCTTCATACACCAATTGATCTGCTTCGGTCAGCAACTGGTCTGGGGACCCGCTCAGGTCGGCAAGGTCTTGATCGTCTTTTTCGTTATCTGTTAGAGGCCGACTAAGCAGGATCTGCACATAGTGCGTTACCCCCGTGGGCTGTTCACCTCGTGCAATAAGGGCGGCGTCGTGTTGCGCAAGCTCGCGGGCCCGCTGCTCAACTCGTTCAGGGTTCTGCAGATAGACGTTGATAATTGCGTCAGCAACCTTTTTCCCTACTTCGTCTGGGAAGTACCGGTCCGGCGGCTCCGGCGGAGTAAAGGGCGTGTAGGTTGGCAGGAAGTCATTCAGCTTCTGGACAAGTGGATCGGCAAACTCTTGGGCGTACCCATCTCGCCAACAAGAAAGAATAAGAAGCGTGATAACAACGATGATTCCCCCGAAAAAGACCATGCACTGCTGGACAAGCCAGCAGTGGCACGCTCCCTCGTTTGCGTCATCAAGGGTGCAACGCAGTTGCGTGACTATTCTGGTGCTACTCATATCGTAATCTCACTGAGGCGATTATTCACCGCGCGTCTTATCGCGCAAGCCTTCCAATCTTGGCCATGTAGGCTTCGAGCGCTTCCAGTTTGCCTTTGGCTTCTAACTTTTCGATGATGCCGTCCTCTTGCGCTACTTGCGCGTATAAACGCAGCGCGTTCCGACCTAGTTCTTCAAAGACATTAGTGTCGAATTGCAAACTCTGCGGATCCGTCTGCGCTACATATTCTTGCGCAAGGGTGACGTAGAAGTCAGCAAATTCCAGCTGGTAAAGATAATTGTTTTTGCTCTCCTTATGTTTGTCGATCAACTGACTATATGCAAGCACGACGCTTTCATTGCCGTCCTCAAGGCGGTAGCGATTGATCAGCAGGAACGCTACTTTGGCTTGGTCTAACCGTTCTTCCTCTTCCCGCGCTAGTGCTTCGTACCTCGTGCCTGCATACTGTTTGGCAAGCTCTTGCCAACTCTGGATTTGCTCGTCGAGGGATTTTAAATAGTCGAGCGGAGTAGTGGAGGCCAGCGGACGTTGGCGCACCTCTTGAAAATGCGCGAGTGTTTCCACTGCGGCGGCGGCTTCTGCCTTGAGCGGATGTCTGGTCTGACTCACGAGTTGATATTGCTCCTGGGCCTTTGTGTACTCATGTAACCCTTCATACGCGCGCCCGCGTGTAAACGCGATCAGTTCCGGATACGCGCCTGGGTGTTTGGCTTCGTAATCTTGTAAGCGGATCAGGGTGGCTTTGTAGACATTGGCTCCAGTGACATCTTTGGGAATGGAAAAACGGTATGAGTCTTTTCCGGAGACACGCTGAAATTCCGTCACAACTTTGAGGAGATCTTCTTCAGTGACGTATTGTGGGTTTGTGGTTGGTTCGGGTTGGCTCGAAGAGAAGAAGGGGAGCCACGAATCGTTCTGTGGAGCTGGTGGCGCACTGGGAGGGGCCGGCGCCGTCTCTGCCTCCGGAGTAAAAGGCCACACGCCAAGGAACGAACACCCTGGAAGCGTGAGAGCGATAAAACTCAAAAGATAGAAGTGCGGGGCAAGTTGCCGCCGCACAGTTTCCATGAAGGGGAATTGCATGTCCAACGACATTTGACCACGAAGTCGTCGGACACCATAGTGCGAATTTTTTGAGGAGTCAAACCTAGAAGGTCTGCTTCCTAAAGCCCGTAGAGTGCGGACGCGTTGCCTGCCACGATCTTATACACCATTGCTTCAGGCACGCCGGCAAAATCCTTGGCGATGGCTTCGCGCGAATGGGGAAAGGTGCCTTCGGTGTGC
>CAZUFQ010000181.1:0-9956 GCA_964618735.1 uncultured Enterobacteriaceae bacterium | reverse complement strand
GGTAGTAGGCGAGGCGCCGCTAGATGTGGCTGGCTTTTCCAAAGAGGACATTGCCGAATATGTGCGCGTCTACTCCCTACCTGGGGCGTTGCGTGCCGGGTTTCAATATTACCGAGCTGGCATCCAGGAAGACCTGGAGAATCTGAGTAACTGCACGAAAAAACTACAAATGCCGGTTCTGGCGTGGGGCGGCGACACATTCATGGCCGACATCACTTCCGTTTGGCAGACTGTGGCCGACAATTTCCAAGGCGGCAAGGTTGACCGCTGTGGGCACTTCATTGCGGAAGAAAAACCTGAGTTCGTCATTCAACAAGCAACGGAGTTTTTTGCACCGCTCCAAAAGTGATTTTTATAAAAAGAGATTTTACTTTCACCTTATCTTTGCCTATAATCGGTGTCGTGGAGGATGAGAAATCATGAAGCAGTCAGCGGCAGAGAAAATCCTCACGGCCGATCTTGGGGTTGAAGCCGAGCAACGTTATCTCAATTACGCGTTAAGCGTCATCACGTCTCGGGCCTTGCCCGATATCCGTGACGGCCTCAAACCCGTGCAACGGCGGCTCTTATACGCCATGTTTCAAAACCTGCGCCTGGGCGGCGATGCGCGTCCTCGCAAATCTGCTGCTATCGTCGGCGAGGTCTTGGGTAAGTATCACCCGCATGGAGATCAAGCCGCCTATGAAGCGATGGTGCGCCTGGCGCAACCGTTTTCCTTGCGTTATCCCCTTGTGCACGGAGAAGGCAACTTTGGTTCGCTCGATGGCGATGGCGCAGCAGCCATGCGCTACACCGAAGCGAAACTCGCCCCGATAACGGACGAACTCTTTCGCGATTTGCGTGGACAGACGGTTCCGTTCCGAGCCAATTATGATGCTACCCTTGAAGAGCCAGGGGTGCTTCCCGCTGGCATTCCTCAGCTTTTACTTAACGGCGCTAACGGCATCGCCGTAGGCATGGCGACGAATATCCCGCCACATAATTTCACTGAAGTGGTCAATGCTCTGGTCGCCATGATTGATGACCACGACATTACGACGGCGAGCCTTTTGAAATATATCAAAGGGCCCGATTTCCCCACCGGCGGAGAAATTCTCACCAGCAAGCGTGAGCTGCGAGAAATCTACGAAACCGGTCAGGGATCAATCAAGCTGCGTGGAGAGTGGCAAGTCGAGACGCTGCCGCGCGGCAAACGCCAGATTGTTATTACCTCCCTACCCTACACGGTCAATAAAGCTCAGCTTGTCGAAAAGATCGCTGAACTCGTCGGCGGACGCAAAATCCCGCAGATCATTGACGTGCGCGATGAATCAACGGACGAGGTTCGCGTCGTCCTTGAACTCAAAGGCGAGGCCCCTGATGAACTCGCTATGGCGTACCTCTGTAAACATACGCCGCTGCAAATCTCTGTGCCGGTAAATCTGACCTGTCTTGTCCCGACCAGCAATCCCTACGTCGGGCAACCGGCGCGCGTCACGCTGCAGGATTTATGTCGCCACTTCTTGGATTTCCGCTTGGAAGTCGTCACCAAGCGCTTTGAGTTTGAACTCGCTGAAGTCGAGGCGCGCCTGCACATTTTGGCAGGTCTCGCGTTAATTGCCGGCAGCCTTGACCAAGTGATCAAGATCATTCGCAACTCCTCGTCGCGCAAAGAAGCGCGCGAGCAGTTAATGGCAGCCTTCCGCTTGGACGAAGCACAGGCCGAGGCCATTCTCGAAACTCGCCTGTATCAATTGGCGCGGCTCGAAGTTGATAAAATTAAAAATGAACAAGCGGAAAAAGAAAAACGTGCGGCTGAACTCCGCGCACTCCTCGGCAATGAAAAGAAACGCTGGGCAGTGATCCGCACAGAACTCCAAGAATTAAGTAAGCGCTATGGAGACAAACGTCGCAGTGCCTTGCGGGCCGGAGAAGAACTCACGTACGATCCAGAAGCCTACATCGTACATGAAGAAGCCACGGTGGTGCTCAGTCGCGACGGCTGGCTCAAACGCCTACGCGAGCTGAAAGACCCAACGAGCACGCGTCTGCGCGAGGGCGATGCGATCCACAGCGTACTCATTGGCACAACACGCGACCGGCTCGTGTTGTTCACCAACAAAGGCGTGTCGTACATCTTGAAAGTCTATGATGTCCCCGCTTCGACTGGTTACGGAGAACCAGTGCAAACGATGCTCAATTTCCAAGACGGCGAGCGCATCATCAAGGCGCAGATCCTCGCTGGCGAAACACCTACAAAAGATCCTGAAGGAGAGTCTACTCAGGGCGAAATCCAAGGTGAACTGTTTGCTTCTCCTAACGGCAACGGAGCTTCACCTGAAGGTCCTCTCTATTTGCTCGCAACAGCACAAGGGATGGGGTTTCAGTTTCGTCCCAATTTTGAAGAGACTACACGAAACGGGCGTAAAGTCGCTCGTCTCGGCGATGACGATGACGTGGTGTCCGTTGAACCTGTTACCGGGGGACGCGCTACCTGCGTGAGTGCAGCAGGAAGGATGCTTGCGTTTCCGGTCGAAGATATCAACGAATTGACTGGCCCGGGGCGCGGGGTGATACTGATGCGACTGGATGACGACGATCGTCTGGTGGGTGCTGTCACGACTCTCCCTGGCCGCGGCATTACCGTCATGACGACAGAAGGCCAGGAACGAGAGGTGCCCTTGAAAGAAATCCCACTAGGACAACGAGCTGGGAAAGGACAACGTGTGATCAAACGGCTGACGCTTGTTAGTGCGCGTGGAGCGGCGGCGGAAGAAGGAGCAAAGAATGTCAGGGCGTAGCGCAGCAGTAACAGTCAATAACAGTTACACCGCGAAAGACATCACAGTTCTGGAAGGATTGGAGCCGGTCCGTAAGCGACCAGGCATGTATATTGGTGGCGTCGACAGCGCCGGGCTTCACCATCTCATCTGGGAAATTCTCGACAACGCCGTCGACGAAGCCATGAACGGCCACGCCAGCCGTATCGAAATCACCTTGCATAAAGACGGTTCGACTGTCACCGTTAGTGATAACGGCCGCGGCATTCCCGTCGACATTCATCCGAAATTCAAGAAGCCTGCCCTCGAACTGATTTTGACAACTCTGCATGCCGGAGGAAAATTTGAAGGGCTCAATTATTCTCACTCCGGCGGATTGCACGGCGTTGGCGCTTCCGTTGTTACCGCACTCTCGGACCAACTGATTGCTCGCGTCAGGCGAGGCGGGATGGAATGGGAGCAAACCTTCGCCCGCGGCGTCACAAAAACGGGTCTCAAACAAATCGGCCCCGTGCGCGGCAGCGGCACGACTATTACCTTCCATCCTGATGCGGACATTTTTCCGTTGATCGCCTTCAAACCGAAACTCATCGCCGAGCGCCTGGAGGCAAAGGCCTATCTTCACAAAGGGCTCACCCTCATCTTCCATGATGCTATCACTGGCAAAGACACGAAGTATTATCATGAAGACGGACTCCGGGCCTATTTGACAAAACTACTTGCTGACGGAGAAAAGAAAGCTGTCATTCCCGAAGTCTTTACGTTAGATCGCGAGGAAGATCCTCCACTTGAATGTGTCCTGACGTGGACAGAATCTCCAGAGGAAAGCTTTCATACGTTTGTGAATGGCATCCCCACTCCGTTCGGCGGCACACACGAAGCGGGATTGAAGTCTGCCATCGTGAAAGCGGTCCGTAATTACATCAACGTCCATGAGTTGACGCCCAAGGGCCTGACGATTACGGCGGAAGACACGCGTGAAGGCATAGTCGCCATCTTGAGTCTCTATCTCAAACAACCGCAATTCCAAGGACAAACGAAAGAGAAACTAGGAAACCCTGAAGCCACAGGACAAGTTGACGCTATTGTCCGCACGGCATTAGAAAATTTCCTGCTCCATAATCGCTCACAAGCCGACGCCATCGCGCAGCGCGTCATCCTCGCGGCGCGAGCGCGCACGGCGTCCCGGGCGGCGCTTGAAACGATTCGTAGTAAGGGCTCAATTTCCCATCGGCTGAATCTCCCAGGGAAATTGGCGGACTGTTCGTCCACCAATCCGGAGATGAGCGAGCTTTTCATCGTTGAAGGCGACTCAGCCGGCGGCTCGGCGAAACAAGGACGAGACCGCACCTTTCAAGCTATCCTCCCCTTGCGAGGGAAGGTCTTAAATACAGAACAAGCATCATTGAACAAAATCCTCACCAACAAGGAACTCGGCGACGTCGTCTCAGCGCTCGGGTGCGGCGTAGATAAGAGCTTTGACTTGTCGAGATTGCGCTATCACAAAATCTGTCTGTTGATGGACGCTGACTCCGACGGCAATCATATTTGCACGTTGCTGCTCACCTTCTTTTACCGCCACTTGCTCGAACTCATTCGTCATGGTCATGTGTATATCGCCAGACCACCTTTATACAAAGTTGAAATTGGCAAAGAGGTGCATTGGGCAATCGATGACCCAGAGAAAAACCAAATATTGGCGCGCCGGAACGGACATGGAGGCAAAGCAAATGTCCAACGTTTCAAAGGCTTGGGAGAAATGAATCCATCCACCCTGAAGGAAACGACGCTCGATCCGCGCTCTCGCACCCTCCTGCGTGTTTCGATCGAAGACGCGGAACGCACCGAAGCGGCTATTCAAACGCTCATGGGGAAAGATGTACAACCACGCTTTGAGTTCATTATGCATCATGCTCCTAACGTAGCGGAAATTGACGTATAAATAGCGACGAACACCGTTTTTCTCGCGCCTTGTGTTGTAAGGAGGGTTCTGCTAGGTTTCTCTAATCACGGTCTTCCGTTCGTTTACTGAGTTTGGTTCGAGAGAGATTAGGCCCCTGGAACCGCACTCATGGTTCCCGGGGCCTTTTTTTTTAGTTCAGCGGAGGTTTTGTGGCAACGAAGTTATTTGTAGGCAATCTCTCTTTTAGCACGACCAGTGCTGATTTAGAGTCGCTGTTCGGCCAGGCAGGGTCAGTCGTTTCGGCCAACGTTATTACTGATAAGTTTACTGGTCGTTCCCGGGGATTCGGATTTGTTGAAATGGCCAATACTCAGGATGCACAGTCCGCGATTGAGCGTTTCAACGGCACGGAATTGCAAGGCCGAGCCCGGACCGTAAACGAAGCCAAGCCGCAAGAACGCTCAGGCGGCGGTGGTCGCTCATTCGGCGGCGGCGGTGGCGGCGGCCGGGGCGGCAGTGGCGGCGGCGGCTGGAACAAGGGCGGCGGTGGCGGTGGTGGCGGTGGTGGCCGCGATCGTCGCTGGTAATAAGAAGTGCAACTGCCTCATAGGCAACTGCTCGTTTACCAATCGTTCATAGACAAAGAGAAGCCCCGTCAGAGCAAAAGCTCGACGGGGTTTTCTTTTCTCCACCGTTTTGCTTTAGCATTGGTGGGGCGATGCTAGGTCACTCTACGGGACGCCCTGCTATTGATGGAACTCTGTTGCACGATGCGCACGAACTGCGTACACTCACCACCGTCTACCGCGGCGGCGCTATGGTCCATTGGTAAGTTTGACTCAAGCGCTCAAGTCCGAGGCGGTCAATTTTTCAACGTAAGGAGGCGCAAGCATGAACCTGCTCCACACCATGATTCGTGTGAACAATATGGATGAGTCGCTCAAGTTCTATTGCGACAACTTGGGGATGAAACTCCTCCGCAAGCAAGATTATCCAGGCGGAAAATTTACACTCGCGTTTGTTGGCTATGGCGACGAGAAAAATAACTCCGTGGTGGAACTCACCCATAACTGGGATACGTCAAGCTATGATCTCGGCACGGCTTTTGGGCACTTGGCGATTGGCGTTGACGATATCTACAAGACCTGTGCCGGCCTTAAAGAGAAGGGCGTCAAAGTGGTCCGCGAGCCCGGACCGATGATGCACGGCGGCGCGGTCATCGCCTTCCTTGAGGACCCCAACGGGTACAAAATTGAGTTAATCGACCTCAGCGGAGCACGAGGGTAACACGATAACACGCCAGCACGAATCCAAAAGGAGGAACCTATGGCGCTACAGGTCGCAAAAGATTCAATCGACGTCGGCATCTTTGTCAGTGACATCCAAAAAAGCCTGGCTTTTTATCAAGGCATCCTGGGGCTGGAAAAGATCGAAGAGCTGGCTACAGGCTTCGGCACGCTCCATCGCTTACGGTACGGAACAAGCGACATCAAGCTGATGGACCCGAAGAAAATCCCACCGGTTGGAGCAATCGGACTAGAAAAACAATTAGGTATTCGTTATCTCACGTTTGTGATTAAAGACCTCACCGGCCTCTGTGCTGCACTGAAAGACAAAGGCGTTGAGTTCACCATTCCGGAAATGCAGATTCGTCCAGGAACACGAATCGCCATGGTGAAAGATCCCGACGGCAACATTCTTGAATTTGTTGAACGCGGGTAGAAAAATCGGGGCACGTCGGGTGCGTGCTCCGGTCACCTGCTTTGAAGCACGGTTTTCTTCTTTATCTTTAAGCAACGTGTTTCCAAGCGTGGTACGAGCTACGGACCAGCGGCCCAGACTCGACATGGCGGAACCCGAGCTTGAGCGCTTCTTCGCGCAACGAGGCAAACTCGTCAGGATGGACGTATCGTTCGACCGGCAGCTGATCTTTTGAGGGGCGCAGATATTGCCCGAGTGTAAGGATATCGCAGGCAACCGCCCGTAGATCACCAAACACAGTCAGGAGTTCTTCATAGGTCTCCCCCAAACCAAGCATCAGGCCGGTTTTGCTCTTGAGGTCAGGGCGGACCTCTTTCGCTTTCTGCAACACACGCAGTGAGCGTTCATACTTGGCCCCAGGGCGCACCTGTTTGTACAACCGCGGGACAGTCTCAGTGTTGTGATTGTAGATTTCGATGGGCGAGCGCGCCACGATTTCCACAGATGCTTCATCGCCCTGAAAATCAGGAGTCAGCACTTCGATCGTACAATCGGGCTTGAGCGCTTTAAGCGCATACACCGTCTCGGCAAAATGCGCCGCGCCGCCATCGGGAAGATCATCGCGATTCACCGAAGTCACCACGATATGCGCTAGTCCCATTTTCAACGCCGCTTCGGCCACGCGTCGTGGTTCGTCTAGGTCAAGCTCAACCATGCGTCCGTGCGAGACCGCACAAAAGCGACAATTCCGCGTGCACACATCGCCCATCAACATGAACGTCGCCGTGCCATGTCCCCAACACTCGCCAATATTCGGGCATTGCGCTTCTTGGCATACCGTATTCAGCTTGAAAGCAGAAACAATCGCTTTCGTTTTTGTGTAGCCAGGTCCACCAGGCATGCGCACTTTCAGCCACTCAGGATGCCGCCGCACCGGCTCTTGACGCTCGACGTGAGCTACAAACTGAGTGCTGGGTCCTGAGTTGACAAGTTGTTCCGCCATACAATCTCCTCATAACCAAAACGACGCAGACATCTCTCAGCAACACGGATTTTCACCGTGTCCATATCTACAGCATGGCCCAGTTCTTCCCTCATCGAGGTGACGCGCACTCCCTTAAGACCACAGGGAACGATATCAGCAAAATAAGAAAGATCTGGGTCCACGTTAAGGGCAAAACCATGATACGTAATCCAGCTACGTACCCCTACCCCAATCGACGCCATTTTCCGATCCTCCAACCAGACGCCGGTGAGACCGGGGTTCCGTCCAACAGATAAACCATACTCCGTAACAACATCAATCAACACGGCTTCCAGGGTGCGAAGATAAGCGTGTACGTCTCGACCATGCGCAGTCAAATCGAGGATGGGATACCCCACCAGTTGGCCGGGACCATGAAACGTGACCTCACCGCCGCGACTCACGCGATAGACCGGCGTCTCACAAGGAGTTAGAAGGTTCCGCTCATCGGCGCCGCGCCCTAACGTGAACACCGCCGGATGTTCCAGCAGGAATAAAGTATCTTCTCCTTCGCCCGCACAACGCTGCTTGACCAGCGTTTCTTGCAGAGCAAGCGCCTGAAGATATTCGACAAGGCCAAGATCGACACAGTGCAGAATCATTGTAGTTTTCAGCTCCGAGCAATCAGATTTCAGAGCAGACCCCGTTCCCTATTCTCCAAAACCCAACTCCTAAAAATTGATTCCTCTTCCCTCCGCCTGCAACGCCGCTTCCATGATTGCTTCAGACAGCGTCGGATGCGCATGCACCGTGCCGCTGAGTTCCGCAGTCGTTGATTCCAATGTCCGTGCAAGTCCCGCTTCAGCAATCAAGTCAGTCGCCCCGTGGCCGATGATATGGCAACCCAACACCTCGCCATATTCTTTATCAATCACTAACTTAACGAATCCCTCTTCATGGCCTGCCGCAATCGCTTTGCCAAGCGCCCGGAAAGGAAATTTTCCAGTCTTTACTTCGTAGCCGCGAGCTTGAGCCTGTTCTTCACTCAAGCCGACAACCGCAATCTCTGGTTGACAGTAAATACACGCAGGAATGCGCAAATGGTCGAGCGCTTTTTCCCGATTCCCGGTCATGAATTCAACTGCGGCAATCCCTTCTTCTGACGCTGCATGCGCCAACAATGGTGGACCATTCACATCGCCAATGGCATAGATCGCTTCATTGGCCGTCTGCAGGCGTTCATTAACTTTGATGTAGCCGCGGTTCAATTCTACTCCCAGCGATTCCAGCCCGAGCCCCATACTCAGCGGAGAGCGGCCCACCGCCACGAGCACCTTGTTAGCGGTGCGGTGCTTAAGGTCGCCATTACTGTCAAGCGTTACTTCCACACGACCCGGAAATTTCTTGACGCTCTGAAATTTTGTGTTGGTGAGGATGTCGATCCCTCTCTTTTTGAAGATGCGTTCCAGTTCCCGCACAACCTCGCTGTCAGTGCCAGGCAGGAGCTGTTTTTCCATTTCTACAACAGTGACTCGACTGCCGAAGGCGCTATAGATGTAGGCAAACTCGATTCCCACGGCGCCGCCGCCAATAATGAGAATTGCTTCCGGCACTTCAGGATCGATCAACGCCTCACGACTAGTGAGAATCTGCTTTCCATCGATATCGAGTCCGGGAAGCGAGCGCTCTCCAGAGCCGGTCGCGATCAGGATGCGGTCAGCTTCAACCTGCTGCGTTCCCTGACTTGCCGTCTCGATTGTCACACGGTTCTTGCTTTCTAATAGCCCGGTTCCCGCCAGCAACGGAATCTTGTTTTTTTTCAGGAGATACTCCACGCCTTTCGCCAGACGTTCCGCCACATCACGGGAGCGCTTGATAACCTGTCCATAATCAAAAGAGAGCCCCTGCACCTTGACGCCAAAGTGTTCGCTTTCCTTAATGCTTTCGTACAATTCGGCTGAGGTCAAAATTGCCTTTGAAGGGATACAGCCCCAGTTCAGACACACCCCGCCGGGTTTATCTTTCTCTATGACTGCAGTTTTAAGTCCCAGCTGAGCCGCACGAATCGCGGCAACGTACCCCCCGGGACCTGCGCCAATCACCACCAGATCGTATCGTTCCATGATCTCCTCTACACCATCAGCCCGACCGGATTTTCCAGGAGTTTTTTCAGGTCAGCCACGAACTGCCCGCCAGTTACACCGTCAAGAATGCGGTGATCACAAGACAGTGTCGCCATCATCGTATGGGCTATACGAACCTCGCCATTACGGGCCACAGGCCGTTCCTTAATCGCTCCGACCGCCAGGATAGCGCCTTGCGGCTGGTTGATAATCGCAGTGAAGTGTTCGACCGGCAACATCCCCATGTTTGAAATCGTAAACGTTCCACCAGACAAATCCTCTGGCGTCGGTTTCCCAGTGCGCGCGCGTTCGACAAGGGCATTGGCTTTTTCAGCGATTTCCAGCAGCGACAACTTATCGCAATGATGCAGCACTGGCACGAGCAGACCATCCTCCAGCGACACCGCGACGCCAATATTGATATCCGCTTTGAATTCACGACTATCTTCAGCAAAAGACGCATTGACCCGTGGGTGTTGTTGGAGTGCAATGGCGAGCGCTTTGAT
>CAZUFQ010000180.1:0-9963 GCA_964618735.1 uncultured Enterobacteriaceae bacterium | reverse complement strand
GCATACCACCTCGTGTCGCAGCGGCCAAGAGCGTTACGCTGCCCCTCCTTCCAGCTCATGAGCCTGACAGCGAATCTCTTCCCTGCGTAAGAGGACAATGCTAGAGAGGAAAAAGCCTTTACTCGCTTCGGCAATGTCAAAAAGGAGGGCTCATGTATGAAACTGAGCGGTCAAGTAGCGATCGTGACAGGCGGTGGTTCTGGCCAAGGCCGGGCCACCGCTGTGCTTTTCGCGCAAGAAGGAGCGAAGGTCGTTATCGGAGACCTTAACGATCAGGGGGCAACGGAAACGGCGCAGCTGATCAACCGCAATGAAGGAGGTCAAGCGTTAGCGCTGAAAGTCGACGTGACCAAACGGGCCGAGGTCCAATCCTTGATCGATAGGGCGCTTACTCAGTATGGTCGACTGGATATCTTGATCAACAATGCCGGCGCGACGTTGTTCAAAGGGATTGACGACACCAGCGAAGAGGATTGGGATCGCATCATCAACACCAATCTAAAAAGTATTTTCCTTTGTTGCAAATCGGCGATTCCAGCGATGCGCAAAAGCGGAGGCGGCAGCATCGTGAACATCGCCTCGGTGGCGGGGCTCATGGGCATGCCAGAGCACTTCGTCTATTGCGCTGCGAAGGCGGGAGCAATTCATTTGACCAAGTCTTTGGCGTTGGATCATGGCCGTGAAAACATTCGCATCAATTGCATCTGTCCGGGTGGCGTCCGTACGCCCATGCTGGGCGAAGTCATCAATGTCAATGATCCTGCTCAGATTGAGCGCGTCGGCAAGCAGCATGCGCTAGGGCGGATTGCCGAGCCGGAAGAAATTGCCCGCGTGAGCCTTTTTCTCTGTACCCCTGACGCTTCTTTCATGACGGGCGCTGCAGTGACAGTGGATGGTGGTATTGCGGCTGGACGTATGGGACAAATGCATTCGCGATAGGAGAGAAAGCCTCTTGATCTACGGAGGCAAGGGTGAGGAGAAAGAATAAAATAGTTAAATCCGTGACGGGAGGCTACGAAGAAGATGTCTACCCTACTTGACCACCCTCTGGTCTCAAGCCGCTATTTTTTCCCGCGACGGGAGTCCTTTCCTGATCCATATTGGATCACCGCCGCCGACGGCAGCCGACTCGCGTGCTATTACCGCGCTATCCACCCGGACGCCAAAACCGTGGTGTACTTCCATGGGAACGGGGAAGTTGCGGCTGACTACTTGCCCGGGTTCCCTGACTGGATAACAGGGGCCGGACATAACGTCTTGCTCGCTGAATATCGCGGCTACGGCATGTCGACCGGTCATCCTTCACTTGTTGACATGTTAGAAGATGCCCCATCGATCATTCAACATTTGCAGAGCCTGAACATTCCTGAGCGGAACATTATTCTTTTCGGTCGATCCATCGGCTCGCTGCACGCGCTGCACGGCGTGTATCGGCGCCCGCAGCTTGCCGGCTTGATTATCGAAAGCGGCGTCGCTGACATTACCGAACGGTTCTTTCAACGGGTCGAGCCCGAAGAGCTAGGAGCGTCTCGGGCGGAGGTGCTCAAGGAATTGAAAATCCATTTTAACTATGTACAGAAGCTTGAAGGCTTCCAAGGGCGGACCTTAATCATGCACGCCCGTTTTGACGAATTGTTGGGCGCGCACCAAACGGAACTGCTCTATGCTGCGGCTCGCGAGCCAAAACAGCTGAAAATTTTTGACCGGGGCGGACACAATGATATTTTCTACCGTAACCAGTCGGAATACATGCAGCTCGTCGAAACGTTTCTTGCGGGGTTGTAATGGCTCCTACGTCTATAACTGCCCATAGACAAGCGTGTTGCAGCATGGGATAGAGAATCTGGGCGATCAGATATATTCAGGAGCCGTGCAGAAAGGAAGCAACTATGGATTTTAAATTTGGCCAGGAAGACGAGGTGTTTCGTCAAGAATTCAGAAGTTGGCTCGAGAAGAATCTTCCTCGTGATTGGCGGGACGATGGGGAACTGCACGATCCAGACACGAAAGAAGAATTCGAACGCCGCCGCGCTTGGCATCGGAAACTTGCCGACGGCAGCTGGATGTGTATTCATTGGCCTATAGAGTATGGCGGGCGCGGCGCATCTTTGATCCAGCAGGTCATTTACCATGAAGAGCTTGACCGTGTAAAAGCGCCGCCAACAGTGAATTTTCAAGGCATCGCTCGTGTGGGGCCGACGTTGATGCAGTGGGGCACGCCCGAGCAGAAGCAGCGCTACATCCCCAAAATTCCTCCTGCCGAAGAGATTTGGTGTCAAGGGTTGTCAGAACCGAACCATGGGTCTGACCTTGCCGCCGTGGAGACGCGCGCCATTGACTGTGGGGATCATTTCTTGGTCAACGGCTCTAAAGTGTGGACTTCCAACGCGCATCATGCCGACTTTACCACATTGCTCTGTCGTACCGATCCTGACGCGCCGAAGCATCGTGGGCTCAGCTATCTGTTGGTCGATATGAAAAGCCCTGGCGTCGTTGTACGCCCTCTGATTCAGATCACTGGTGAGCACGGGTTCAACCAGGTATTTTTCGAAGATGTGCAGGTGCCCATGGCGAACCTGGTAGGCCAGAAAAATCAAGGCTGGATGGTCGCCATCACCAATATGATGTTCGAGCGCACGATTCATGGCGGGCGCACCGATATGATGGTTGAGGTCAAACAACTAACTGAACTGACAAAAAAGGTGGAGCGCAACGGGCGTCCAGCCTGGGAAGACAGTTACGTGCGGCAGCAGATCGCACGCTTTGCCTGTGAGGCGTCGGCGCTCAAGTACACAAGTCTTCGTCAGTTGACTCGCCAATTGCAAGGACTGCCGCCAGGACCGGAAGGATCGATGATGAAGCTGTGCACGACGGATTTAAACCTGCGCATGCAAGCGTTTGCGATGGAGGTGCTTGGACCTTATAGTCAGTTCGAATATCAAGCGGCTGGCGCTATCGATCATGGCAAGTGGTCGCATCGGATGTTGGCTGCGCGGCGGGGTACGATCGCAGCCGGTACGAATGAAATTCAACACAACATTATCGGTGAGCGTGTGTTAGGCCTTCCCAAAGGCTAACCCGTTCATGGAGCAAGGACGCTCTTGCGGACGCTAAGCGAGTCATGGTAGCCGAAAGAGATATGAAGAAATGCATATTGTTGCTGTCTTTCTCGCTCTGCGTCTGGCCCCTCTCTTTTTCCTTCGCCGAAGAAACCATCAATCGCATTCTGGCGACTGTGGACGATGATCCCATTACGCTTCACGAAGTGCGTTCCTTTGGGAAAGTCCCTGGTCAGCGGGCGCTTTTTATGCCGCCGGAAGGCGCGGCCAATATGTCTCAGCGCGACGTCTTGGAAGCGTTGATCATGAATAGATTGATCAACAAAGAGGTCGAAGCGCACGGCATCAAAGCGAAAGATGAGGAAGTAGACAGCTACATTGAGCGTATTAAAGCGCAGGGTCGTCTCGATGATGAACAGTTCAAAGCTGCTTTAGCCCAGCAAGGCATGACGCTTGAAGGCTATCGCCAGCAGGTGGCTGATGAAATCGAACGGGCGTTGTTAGTGAACCGAGAAATCGGTTCGCATGTCAACGTTACCCCGCAAGACGTTGAGCGGTATTACAAAGAGCACAGCGCAGACTACACACAAGCTGAACAAGTGCACGTCCGTCACATCTTTTTGCCGGTGGGAGCGAATGGCGAACAAGAAACGCTCGCACAAATGGAGGACATTCGCAAGCGCGCTCTGGCGGGAGAAGATTTTGGCAAACTGGCGGACCAGTATTCACAGGGGCCGGGCGCTGGTCAAGGCGGCGATCTCGGAAATTTCAAAAAGGGACAGATGGCCAAGGATATTGAGGACGTAGCCTTCGCTCTGAAACCTGGAGAAATCAGCCAACCTTTCCGCATGGGCCCCGGTATTCACCTCATTAAAGTCGAGGAACATATCGTACCTGGACAACAAACGCTCGATCAAGAAACGACTGAACAAATTAAACGTAAACTTTATAACGACGCGCTCAAGCAGCGATACGAGCGCTGGTTTCAAGAAGACTTACGTTTTCGCCACAATGTCGAAAATTTTATGACCGCTTCAGCCAGGGAACCTTCACGAATTGTGACGAAGAAAGTCAGCGACGAAGACGCGGCGGCAAAACCACAGGAGCAGGAAGAGGAAAAGAAGGGGTTTTTGCGCCGCCTCTGGCCTTTCTGAAAGTTGCAGACCCTCAACGATCATGCAAAATTTCTGCACTCGCGGATCACAGGTTTTTTTCAGAGCCTTATGCTTCCTTTGATTGGCGTGTCGATGGGCGATCCTGCCGGTATTGGCCCGGAGGTCGTGCTCAAGGCGGCGCTGCAGCAGTCTGGAGTCTGTCGGCTTGTTGTCTTGGGCGATCTGGCGATTCTCCAGGAAACTGCTCAACGTTTTCACCTACCACTCTCGGTGACGCCATGGCGACTTGAGGAACCATATCCGACCACTACCGAAGTGTTGCCTGTGCTAGAACTTTCACACCTGGCCTCGTCGCACCGTCAACCTGGCGAACCCAGCGCCATTGGAGGAGAGGCATCCTATCACTACGTTGAAACGGGAGGGCGTCTCGCATTGCATGGCGCTATCCAAGGACTTGTCACCGCTCCCATCAGCAAAGCGATGTGGCACGCGGCTGGTCGCTCTTATCCAGGCCATACCGAGCTGCTTGCTGATCTCACGCAGACGCCGGAAGTGCGGATGATGTTAGTGGGCAGTCAGTTGCGCGTCATTCTCGTCACAACGCATATCGCCTTCACACAGGTGCCTACCGCTCTTTCAAGCAAACGCATCTTCGAAACCATCGTTATGACGACAACCCATCTGACGCGCTTTCATGGACTGATGCAGCCGCGCCTTGCCGTTGCTGGGCTCAATCCGCACGCCGGTGAAAATGGCGCTTTTGGAGATGAAGAAGCACGGATTATCGCTCCAGCCGTGCGGCAGGCTCAGGCGCAAGGTTTTATTACAGAAGGACCTTTTCCTGCCGATACTGTCTTTGTCCGAGCAGTGCGTGGAGAGTTCGATGGGGTGATTTGTTTATATCATGACCAGGGGTTGATTCCGCTCAAGCTCTTATCCTGGCAGGACGGCGTAAACGTGACGATTGGCTTGCCCATCGTGCGGACATCGCCTGACCACGGCACGGCCTTCGACATTGCTGGACAAGGTGTGGCTGATCCACGCAGCATGCAAGCTGCAATCGCGTTGGCGGTGGATATGGCAATGAAACATAACCCCCTCTGACGAATGGATATCACGCCGACAAATTGTTAGCGTTACGCCTACTGAGGAGCGACCATGCTGGACACCAGCACATTAGAGAAGATTTGTGAGCTACTGATCGCAAGATATGCAGAGCAGGGGCGAGAAGCGGCGGAACGGCTGCGGCAATGGATTTCTGGGAAGTTTCCCTATGCTTACCCGGAGATTCTTGAGAGCCACTTAGAAGAGAAGCAGGTCGCTTTGCTGTTCGACGCCTTCTGGCAAGTGCTGCCGTTTGGCACTGGCGGTCGCAGAGGGAAAGTTGGATATGGCCCCAATCGGCTGAACCCAACTACCGTAGCGATGACTGTCCAGGGGCACTGCCACTATCTACGCGCCCTGTTTGGGAAGGATGCTGATCTAGCGGTGGTGGTCGCGAATGATGTGCGGGTGTTTCATGATGTTACCGGCGTCTACCATTTTCTAGGGAAGAATCACTCTTTGTTAGGCGTGTCTTCTCGGTCGCTCGGAAAGTTGGCCTGTGAGATTTATGCAGGCAACGGCGTCACCGCCTATGTTGCAGACCCCTCCAATGAACGAGCAGTGCTGACGACTCCAGAATTGTCCTACGTTATCGGGAAACTCAAAGCAGCAGGAGGAGTGAATCTTTCGGCTTCTCACAACCCTCCAGATGACAATGGGATAAAAGTGTATGACCAATTTGGGAGCCAACCCGTCGCTCCGGATGATCAACGCTTGGTTGACGCGATGGTCCAAGCGACAGAAATTCGTACGCTGTCTTTCGAACAAGGCGTGGCCCAGAGTCTGATCCGCGCAATTCCCGCGGCGCTACACGAGGAATACATCAAGGATTACGTAGCACTGTACAATCATGTCTACTCGCCCCGCGCCGACATTCCTCTCGTGTACTCGCCTCTCTGCGGGTGTGGGCACACCACCGCCGGCGAGGTACTTCATCGCTTAGGGTTTCCGGTGCTGACGCCTCCGGATCAAGGGCCGGATGGGACCTTTGCAGTTATTCCATTCAAAGCGCCGAATCCGGAAGTGCGGGAAGCAACGGGGCCGGCCCGGGCCTTTGCCGACGCCAACAAGGCGAGGATTGTGCTCTCTAGCGACCCTGACGCCGATCGCATTGGCGTCGAAATCAAATTGCCTGACGGTTCGTGGAGTCACTTTGACGGCAATCAAATTGCTGCGGTGCTGGCGTACTTCCTCATGCTTGATTCCCAAGGGCCTCAACGAAAAGGGCTGGTGATCGAAACGCTTGTGACCACAAAACTTCTCGGGAAGATTGTTGAGAAAGCCAAAGACTCCTGGATAGTGGATGATCTTCTCGTAGGCTTCAAATACGTGGCTGACGTGTTGAAGAAGTTGGACCAAGAGGGCAAGTACAATGAGGTCCGCTGTGCTCCTCAACAATTAGTGCTGGCGGCGGAGGAAAGTCATGGGGTGATGCTTCTTCCTACCATTCGCGATAAAGACGCTACCCCAGCCTGCATGTTTTTAGCGGCGCTGTATCAGAGATTGCATACGGAAGGACGAACACTCCTCGATTACTACATCCAGATTCTCGAAGAACTAGGCGGCTCCGCTGATGTGGGCCGCTCGATCATGATGTCCGGCGCCGAAGGAACGTTGAGAAAAGATCGCCTTGTAGAGTCGTTGCGGACGCACCCTCCCCGATCACTAGCTGGGGAGCAGGTGAAAAAAGTTGTGGATTACTGGGATGAGCAGCGGTTTGGCTCGTTCAAAAGTCAGACCGATGAACTGCCGAGAAATGTCCTGCAGTTTTTTACCGATCACTTTGTAGTCACGATTCGTCCATCCGGCACTGAGCCGAAACTCAAATTTTACTGTCAGCTCTACGGGGAGCCTTCGCCAACCAAAGGACATGCGCTTGTACAAGAAGTCAAAGCGAAAGCCGAGAAAGTTGCCGCGCAGGTGTATAATCAATTGCTAGCATATTTAGACCTCTCTTTGAGCGAAGCCGCGCTCCTACTGCCGGATATTATCGATCTGGACCGAAAGCGAGAGTTTGATCAGAAAACAGCTGAGCGGCTGCGGGCCCTGCTTACGAAGGGAACCTTGAGTACACTGAAAGATGTGCTTTCATGGTTAAGGATGGAACTTGTAGCCCTGATTCCAGGAGCTGATCCCCTGCTTGCTCTCAAAGCGCCGCTTGCATGTTTGTGTCAACAATGGAAAGGAGAAGGCTCCGCCCTCTCCCTGTTGACTGAATTGGAACGATGGGCGCGCTCATAGGCGGCTCGGCAAGCAAGGGTACATTTTTTCGGGATAAACAAATTGTTATGCGACGTACGGTTACCGTCATTGGTGGTGGGAATGGCTCATTCCATATATTAACTGGCCTCAAGTCTTACGCGGAAGACCTCTGGATTCAATCCATTGTTACCATGATGGATTCGGGAGGGGACTCTGGGCGATTACGTGATGAGTTCGGGCTGCTCCCGGTAGGGGATTTACGCCGAGTCCTGGTGGCGCTCTCTGAAGAGACGCCGCTCATACAAGACTTGTTTTCCTTTCGTTTTCTTGAAGCTCCGCTGGAAGGAAGGAGCTTTGGCAATCTCTTTTTTCTGGCGCTCACCAAAATCCTCGGTTCGGAACAAGAGGCCATAGAGGCCATTAGTCGTATTCTCAAAATTCGTGGCCGGGTGATTGCGGTCACTTGGGATCACGCCCATCTATACGCTGAGCTGAGTAACGGGACCGTCGTGGCTGGCGAAGGCAATATCGACGTGCGGAAAGATGATCTCTCTATTCCTATTAAACGGGTGTATCTCAATCCGGAAGCGCGGGCGAACTTAGAGGCGATCGACGCCATTCGCGAGAGCGATTTCGTCGTACTGGCGCCTGGGAATCTGTATACTTCAACCCTGCCAAATTTATTAGTGCAGGGGATTCCGGCCGCGTTGCAGAAGACAAAAGCTTCGTTGATCTATGTGGTCAATATCATGACAAGGCATGGAGAGACAGACAACTATGCTGCTTCTCACCACGTAGAACAAATTGTGCGTTATTGCGGGCGCGTGCCGGATGCTGTCTTAGCCCATCGAGGCCAGATCCCTCAGGAATTAGCTTCGAAGTATGAACAGGAACACTCCTATCCGGTAACTGTAGACACGGAAAACCTCTATAAGATGGGAGTGTCGATCGTGAAGTCACGCAATGTGATGTCACTGACCTCTCTCGTGCGTCACGACCCAGCGCGAACAGCAAGAGCTTTGGTCGAGTTGTTTGGTCGACTCGGGCCAGTGAAAAGGACCGAAGCGAAGATGTAGAAGTGAAGATGTAGCGACTTCAGCTGAGGGTTCAAACCCCCGGCTACCATCGACGGACGGCCCCTCGGGGCCGAAGCACGAGCCCGCAGATGTGGGCAAACGCCCCACGCGGGGCGTTTGAGGGTAGCCGGGGAATTCATTCCTCGGCGCACTTGTGGCGCCGATAGAGGCAACCGTTTTGCTCAGCCATTGCCAACCCCCTCGTTTGCGGCGTATATGTCAGCAAGACTGCGAACGAGGGTAGAGTGTGGACACACAAGAGCGACGGCAACGTATCATTGACGAAGCCGAGGCGGTAAGTTGGGTTCAAGACGGCATGACGCTCGCCGTGGGGTCGCCAGCCCCGATGGCGTTGCTGCGGCAGATCATTCGTCGCGGCATTAAAAACCTCACTGTTATCGATAGCGGAGTTAGCCTTGATCTTCTCGTCGCGGCGGGCTGCGTACGCAAAGTCGTGAGCTATTACGCCGGCGGAGGTTTTGGCGTGCCAGTGGCGCCGTCTTTTCGTCGCGCGGCGGAGCAGGGCGACATCGCCGTGTGGGAATGTGAAGAAGGCATTCTGACTACGGGGCTACAGGCGGCAGCCCAAGCGCTGCCGTTTCTTCCTTGGCGCGGCGGGGTGGGAACATCGCTCCCAGAGGTAAATCCCGATCTCAAAATTATGCAGGACCCGATACGTGGGGAAACCCTCATTGCCGTGCCGCCGATTACACCGGATGTTGCTCTGTTGCACGCGGCAACGGCGGACGCCTACGGCAATGTACAGCACGTCGGCGGGCCGGGCTGGCTTGATCTGTTTCTCTATCGGGCGGCGAATCGCACGATCGTGCAAGTCGAGCGTGTGATTCCCAATGAAGAGGTGCGCGCCAATGCGTGGGCGACAACAATCGCTGGGGCTGATGCGGTCGTGCGCGCACCCTATGGAGCCCATCCATTTTATAGCCGAGGGTCTTATGTACAGGATAATGCCCATCTGCGCATGTATTTAGAAGCGGCGACCGCTGCCGCACAAGAAAATCGTCCGGAAGCGCTGGAGCAATACTTGATTCGTTATTGTCAAGAACCGGCCACCCTGGGGGACTATCTGGAACGTATAGGTATTAAACGGCTGCTCGAATTATATGAATACTGACGTTGCCGCTCTTGCTAAACAGCCCCAGTCGCAAACGGTGCTTGTGGCGTTGACTGTAGTGTTAATTGTACTGTCGTTTCCTTTCGACGCTATCATTAGCCGCATGTTAACGTCTTTACCCTTAGGACCGGATTTTCGCCTAGAGCTGCGCACCTTGCAGCAGTATGGCCAACTGAGCACGACGGGGGTTGGCCTGGTGGTGATCTGGCTCGTGGACCCGGCGCGGCGGCGGAAATTGCTTGATTGGGGTGTGGCCATAGGCGAAACAAGCTTGG
>CAZUFQ010000179.1:0-9973 GCA_964618735.1 uncultured Enterobacteriaceae bacterium | reverse complement strand
TTATTTTTATAGTAGTAGTAGTAGGGGGTGTGGAAACTGTGGATAAGTAGGGTAACCTATTGAAAAATTAGGGCGAAGTTATTCACAGGGGCCTGTGAATAAAGGTGTGAATAAGGTGTGAATAACTTTCTGCGAAAAAAGTTATCCACAGGTTATCCACAGGTTATCCACAGGGTTATCCACAGGGTTATTCACACCCCCCTTTGTCAACTTTGTCCATATACAATGCGTTCGATTCTCTCGAGGACCTCACGCAGTTCTTCGTCTTTCTTGAGTCGTTTTTCTATGGCGGAGCAGGCGTACAATGCGGTGGTGTGATCTTTGCCTCCGAAGCGCATGCCAATCATCGGATACGAAGCGCCTGCCAACTTGCGACACAAAAACATCGCTACTTGACGGGGAAAGGCGATGATCTGTGAGCGGCGCTTTGAGGTTAGATCTGCCACACGAATACCGAAGTATTTGCAGACTGATTTTTGCACCGATTCGATCGAGATCTCTTTCTCTTTTCCTTTGACGACGTTTTGCAACACCTGACGAGCAAAATCGAGAGTGACCTGGCAGTTGGTGAGCGTCGAGAGTGCAGCCAAGCGAGTGAGGTTGCCTTCGAGTTCGCGCACGTTCGCCGTAACGTGTGAGGCAATATAGAGCGCCACCTCAGACGGCAAGTCAATGCGCTTTAAGTGCGCCTTACGCTGGAGAATAGCTACACGTGTCTCTAAATCTGGCGGTTGGATGTCGGCAATAAGGCCCCATTCAAAACGGTTACGCAGGCGCTCCTCGAGTCCGCCAATTTCGTTCGGGAACTTATCGGAGGTGAGAACGATCTGCTTGTGCGCCTCGTAGAGCGTATTGAACGTGTGAAAGAATTCTTCTTGAGTGCGTTCACGTCCTGACAAAAACTGTACGTCATCGAGAATGAGGACATCTGCCTGGCGAAATTTGTTCTTGAAGTCATCCATGCGATCTCGTCGTAGATGCGAGATGAGTTCGTTCGTGAACGATTCAGAGGAAAGATAAAAGATGCTGCTTCGCCCCTGTTTCACCATTGTCTCATGACCGATTGCGTTAATGAGATGGGTCTTACCGAGGCCTACTCCTCCGTAAATGAACAACGGGTTGTAATGTTTCCCTGGATGATCGGAGACCGCACGCGCGGCGGCGTGGGCAAATTGGTTGCCGGTGCCAACAACAAACGTCGAGAAGGTGTAATTGTGGACAAGGCCGTTTTTGCGCGGAGCGCGAGTTTGTTCCTGTCTCTCCGGCTCTGGCGTGCTCGTCGCAAACAACTCCCCTTGGGGCTTGTTCGCGATGTGAATGATGAGCTGAGCTGGATAGCCAAGCACTGTCGTGAGCGCTTGGCGGAGCGGCTCCATTAAGTTGCCGAGGAGCCAATCGCGGAACAGCGAACTTGGCACTTCTAGGTGCAACGTATCATCGCGTAATGCAATCGGTCGTATCGGTTTCAGCCAAGTTTCGGTTGTGGTCTTACCAACGGTCTTCTCGACAACTGCCAACACCTGTCCCCACACCTGCTCCATACCCCACTCCAGCCCCGTGTCGATACGTAAGTTATCCACACCTGTGAATAACTTTGTAAACTCTGATTCCGTCTGCAATTTTTCCTTTTCCTCCACAAAGTTATCCACACACATTCCCCCCTCAGCCTCATCTCCACCCCGGTAAACCCATACCACTCTGGTCTGTGTCTGCGGAAGGAGAGGAAACGCTCCACTCTTTTACTCTGTTTATTAGTTTTTTTGCGAAGAACAGGATTAAAAACAGTGGCTAGGTTCTTAGATCTTTTTTTTTGTCATTGCAAGCGAAAAGCACCATAGCCTAGAAGTAGCTGAAATAACTAGCGAATCTCTTTGCCTTGACGCCCTTGAGGGAGGGTGGTAGCAGATGTAGAAACTTTCCTTGCAGTGAGCGTATCCTATGTCTACGTCCCATAAGCTTTTTCTCGAAGCACAGCAATATATTCCTGGCGGTGTAAACAGTCCCGTGCGCGCTTGGCGCGCAGTTGGCGGGAGTCCGCTCTTTGTCCAGCGGGGCCGTGGTTGCTACATTGTTGACGTGGATGGGAAAGACTACATCGATTATGTGTGTTCTTGGGGTCCGCTTATTGCGGGGCATGCTCACCCGCAAGTTGTGCGAGCTCTGGAAGAGGCGCTCAAACGCGGAACAAGCTTCGGGGCGCCGACTGCGCGAGAAATCGAATTGGCCAGGATGATTATCGAAGCCGTGCCTTCGATCGAAAAAGTGCGTCTCACATCTTCAGGTACGGAAGCGACAATGACCGCAATCCGTCTGGCGCGCGGCTATACCGGCAAGACGAAGATCCTCAAGTTCGCTGGTTGCTACCACGGTCATCATGACGCTTTATTGGTCAGTGCTGGATCAGGAGCCCTCACATTTAGCAACCCCGATAGCCAAGGGGTGCCCGAAGCCTTCGTTAGTCAAACCTTGGTCGCTGAATATAACAATATAGACAACGTAGAGGCGTATCTGAAGGCGAACCTCGACAGTGTAGCCGCAGTCATTGTCGAACCCGTCCCAGGCAACATGGGTGTTGTGCTTCCCAATGATGGGTTTTTGTCTCAGCTGCGCGCGTTGACGCGTGCGCATGGCGTGTTGTTAATTTTTGATGAGGTCATTAGCGGCTTTCGCATGGCCCGTGGCGGCGCTCAAGAGGTATATGGGATTGATCCGGACCTCACGTGTTTGGGAAAGGTGATTGGTGGAGGGATGCCGCTAGCTGCGGTGGGCGGTAAGCGGTCAGTAATGGATTTATTGGCTCCCCTGGGGCCCGTGTATCAGGCGGGGACACTTTCTGGGAATCCAGTGGCAGTCACCGCCGGCATTGAAACACTCAAAATTCTACAGGCTCCTGGGAGCTATGAACGCCTGAATGACCTTGGCTCCATGCTGGCCGAGGGGCTCCGACAAGCAATCACTGACGCCGGGATTACCGGTTGCGTAAATCAGGCTGGTTCTCTGGTGACTCTTTTCTTCGGGGTCGAGCAGGTGCAGAATTATGCTACGGCAACGCAGAGTGATACGAAGATGTTTGCCGATTACTTTCAGGGAATGGTCGAGCGAGGAATCTATCTCCCTCCCTCGCAATTTGAAGCGTTATTTGTGTCTCTGGCCCACAGCGAAGGTGAGATCCAGGAGACTATTCTAGCGGCGCGTGAAGTGTGTAAGCCCCTGCGCTCGTGAACACGTTTTATGCCAAAAGATCGTACTCCTCCCTCACTCGGGTGGTATGGCGTACTCGCATTCGAGTTGGGATGGATTGTCGCTGCTGGCAGTTTGCTGGGGTACTATGCGGATCAATATCTTGGCACGAGTCCGTGGTTGACTGCTATCGGGGCAGTGGGGAGCGCTGCAGGTGCGCTGTATCGTTTAATTGCGGGACTGAATCGCATGTCCCAAGGGAATCATGATGATCGAGAAGATTGAGCGCCTGAATCTCATCCTTCTCGGAATGTGCGCCGCTCTCGTCGGCGTCACTGGCTGGTTGCATGCGCCGAGCTTCATTCTTGGCGGCGGGGTCATGCAGCTCAATTTCTGGTTGCTCAAGCGGATCGTGCGAACCTTTGTTGTTCCCTCGTCTTTACAGGAAAAGAGAGGAACGCTGCGCGCACTTATGGTGCTTTTGGGCAAGGTGCTCCTGTCGTTGGCGCTCCTAGGCGGACTGTTTTTTCGTTATCCCGTGCAAGCATGGAGTTTTCTAGCAGGGGTCTCTTTACTGCTCGTGACCTGCATGATAGTCACCCTGTCTGAATCGCCGCCCGGCCCGCAGACGGAAGACAGCAGTGTGTAGGTTCTTGCCATTCTTGTCTTCTTCTCTTTGCTGGTCAGCTTAGCGCTTTTTTGATTATCGTAAGTTAGGATACGCATGGAGCATCAACCGTTCACGTGGGTTTCTCTTATCCCTGGGCTTAACTTCCTTCCTATTCACACGGCAACTTCTCTCATCGTTCTCGCTATTCTTGTCTTCTTTGTTTTGCGAGCGTGCAAACAAAGAGAGGAGGCAAGAGACAGCGCAGTGCCAGACGATTCTCTCACCTTTCGTAATCTTGCCGAGCTGCTAGTCGAAGGCGTCGTCGGTATGGCTGAAGGCGTTTTGGGTCATGATGCTCGGAAATATGTTCCTCTGTACGGGGCCTTCTTTATTTTCATTTTGGTGTCGAACCTCATGGGTCTTCTTCCTGGGTTTTCTCCGCCTACCACAAATTTTAATGTGACGCTTGCCTTAGGATTGTTGTCATTCACGGCATACAACATTGTTGGCTTCCGAGAGCAAGGGGTCGGATATCTCAAGCATTTTGTGGGACCTATGTTATGGCTCGCTCCCTTGATGATCCCTCTGGAACTGATCAGTAACTTTGTTCGCCCGTTTTCCTTGGCGCTTCGTCTTTTAGGAAACATGACCGGCGACCATACAGTTCTAGAAATTTTTACGGATCTCACAAAAGTTGGTATTCCAGTGATTTTTTACGGACTAGGAACTTTTGTTTCATTCGTTCAAGCGTTTGTGTTTACTCTGTTGAGTATGGTATACGTCTCTCTTGCCGTGGCGCATCACGGCGGCGACCATCACCATTAATAGTTGCCAAATCAACCCGCTTTCTCACGGCAGAAGGGCGCGATGTGGAAGAGGATAAGAGGCGAGGTGGGCCCAGTACTCTGCTGAGAGGAAAGCCAGAAAGGAGTCGGTATGAAGAAGTTCGGAATGACAGGCATGCTGTCGATGTTAATGCTGCTCGCTACTGTCGGGAGCGCATTGGCCGCTGATGGCGGAGACACCAGTAGAGGAGGTCTCATTGCTATTGGCGCTGGATTGGGGCTCGGTATCGCCGCTGCTGGCGCTGGGATGGGTCAGGGCCGCGCTGTAGCCTCGGCTATGGAATCCATTGGTCGCAACCCTAATTCTGTTGATCGTATCCAGACCCCGATGATTATCGGTCTCGCCTTTATCGAATCGCTCGTGATCTATGCCTTGATCATCGCGTTCACACTCTCCGGAAAAATCTAAATACGAGAACGAATGAAGCGCTCACACACGCGCTTCTGTTCATGCTAGGGGAGCGTTGAGAACTCAACGCCCCTTTTTTTCGCCCTCCGGTAAAACATGGTGATATCGTAGAACAGATCACGATCCGTAACCGGAGAGATTGAGCCGGTGTATACTTCAAGCTTCTTGGCGATTCCGTGAAGAAGGTCTCAACTGCACAAAGCGGTAAATCGACGTTGTATCTCTTCGTACGACACTTTCTCGATCTCTTGGCCCACCGACCACTCATGTCCAAACGGATCACGGATCGAGCAAGAGCGTTCGCCGTAAAACTGGTCCATCGGCTCGCGAACAAGAGTCGCGCCGGCTGCTACTGCACGATCCGCCACTGCATCAGTGTTGGCGACATGGAGATGGATTGATGTTCCAGTTCCACCTAGCGATTGCGGACCGAGAATGTCGTGTTCGGGGTATTCATCAGAGAGCATGAGCGTCGCATTGCCAATAGCCAGCTCTGCATGGCCGATACGACCGTTCGGTTCCGACAATCGAAAGAGTTCCCGCGCCCCGAAAGCTTGTACATAGAATGCGATGGCTGCCGCCGCATCTTTGACGCGCAGATAGGGAAATACGGCTTTGATCTCGTTTGCTAAAGCTGGCGTAATATCTGTCATGACTGATTCTCCTTCTTTTCAAGGAAAGCAGGACCGGATGAGAAATCCATAGTGAGGGAGAGTCCACAGATGTACTCACCCGGTCCGTGGTGGGGGGAGGACAACGAACAGCTACGACATTGGAGGCATCTTGGAAAATTTGGCCAGCTCAGGGTTCATATAATCCCACGGCTGAGCGCTTTCCGTGTAAAAATCTAGTGTGGGTCGGAACCAGCTGGAATCATCAAGAGTGCCGACCGTAATGACGAGGAGATCTGGCACCACAGCTGGTTTACTGAAGAGGCGAGCGCCACAGGTGGGGCAAAATCCACGACTCACAATGTTTCCGTTGTCACCCTTTACGTCAAAGTATTTGACGTCGTCTGTGATGCTGACCGCATTTCGTGGTACGGCGAGGGCTGACACGTAAGCGCCCCCGCTTGCCTTCTGGCAATCTCGGCAGTGGCAATTGGCTGTCATCACGGGTTCGACTGAACATTCATATCGCACCGCGCCATAGACGCAGCCTCCAGTAACTCCAGTAAATGGAGCAGCCATAAAAATCCCCTCCTTATTTGTCTCGCAAAGCGCTTAAATCCTAGAGCGCTCCGTTTTCTTGACATACTGTATTTATTTACAGTATTCTAGATGTATGTCAACTATCCCTCTGACTGCTCGCCAGCAACGATTGCTCCATATCATTGAAGAATCCGTCGCAAAACATGGCTATGTCCCCACTCTTCAAGAAATGGCTCGTGCAATGGGCGTTACCTCATTGCAAGGCGTGAAAGACCATTTAGCGGCGCTGGAACGAAAAGGTTATCTCAACCGATTTCCTGGGCGTCGCAGAGCAATGACTGTCATTCAGCCGCTCCTGCCAGTCGAAGGTAGCATCCCGATCTTGGGGGGCGTCGCAGCCGGAAAGCCGCTATTGGCGGTTGAGAACCAAGAAGGAACGCTCAGCTTAAATAGTGAGCTTTTGGGGACAAGCACCCATTTCGCCTTGCGAGTACAAGGCGATAGCATGATCGAAGCTGGAATTGAAGACGGAGACCACGTGATTGTTCGCCAACAAGAAGAAGCGAACCCTGGTGACATTGTAGTCGCATTGCTTGGAGAAGAAGTCACAGTCAAGCGATTGCGAAAGAGGGGGCAGGGATTATTTCTTGAGGCGGCCAATGTCGCGTATGCACCTATTCCGCTTACCAAGCAGTCTTCTTCTCCACGTATTTTAGGCGTCGTAGTGGGCTTGTATCGTAAGCTCGGCCGTCCGCACTGAAAGGCCGTAGGTTTGGCAAAGTTTAGTCTTCTCAAGTGTTGCAGAGGTGAGTGAAACATGGCACGGTATGGTACAGAGGAGCTGCATCCCTCTCAGAGTACTGTTTTGCAACCATTGCACGCCCAACAGGAGGCCCAATATGCCGATACAACAGTTTGCACCCATGACAAAAGATTTCCCAACCTTTGACTGTGACGCCCATGTCACCGAGCCCTCTTGGATCTGGGAACGCGCCAAAGATTGGCTGACCAAAGAGGAACTCGAGGCCCTCAAGACCACCATGTGGTTTGACGCTGAGACCAAACAGCTCATCGTCAATGGGCACGCCGGAGCGGGGTTGGGCTCTCAGCGGATTGGTGGGACTCCTGGAGTCGTCAATGTTCTTACCTCGGCTGGACCGGGACTCAAGCATAATATCCAACGCGCTCTCAACGTGCGCAATCTCAATCCAAAGACCGCCCTCACCAAGGAGCAGGCCGACTACATCGACCATAAGGGTTCCTACGAACCCAATGCGCGGCTGCGCGATATGGATGTCCAGGGTATCGATCAAGTGATGATCATCCCTACCGACATTGACACCTATCCGTGGTTGCTCGACGCCGTAGGCGCGAAAGCGATGTGCAAGGCCTATAACGAGTGGGCGTACGAGTATTGTCAAGCGGACCCCAACCGAATTTATTTTGCTGCGCTGCTCCCCATGCAAAATCCCACTTTTGCAACCCAAGAGTTGTATCGTGTAGCCGCCAAGGGCTGTCGTGTCGCACTGGTGCGACCCATTGACGCCATGGGAAACTATCCGATCCAGCCCAAGTATGATCCCCTGTGGCGCGCCATGGAAGAAACCGGCGTGGTCTATGGTATGCACCCCTTTCCAGCCATGGCCACGCTTAAGCCGCCCGGCTACACTGAGCAGTATTCGGGCGCAGAGCTGATTGCGAAGACGGTGTTCAGTTCTGGGCTGCCGCATTTTTTCCTCACGAACGTACAGAATTTCCAGGCTGAGGCGGCCCTCTGGGTCTCTGCAGTGTTGATGTCGGGCTTCTTTGATCGGTACCCTAAACTCAGAGCCGCTGTGTTTGAGGCGTCCTCTACCTGGCTGAGTTTCTTGTTGGACGAATGTGACAAGTTCTACAAACTCTATCGCAATGAGCGCCAGATGCCGGCCCTGAAAAAACTACCGAGTGAGACCTTCTCTGAACATTGTGTTACCGGCTTTGAAGGAGACGAAGCCCCGCCGTCGCGCTTGCCGGAGTTCTATAAAGATATCTTGGCGTGGTCCTCGGATGTGTATCATCATGACGGGGACGATGCGTGGCGAGCGCTGGAAACGATGCGTAAATGCGGGCTGATGGAATCCTACCAGGCCAACTTCCTCGGCGGCAACGCGCGGAAGCTCTATCGCATCGATGCGCCAAAAAAGTTCATTCGTGAACGGATCACGGAAATCGAGCGCCCGGATTGGTGGCCTACGGACGATGAAGTAAAGCGTTCCCTCGAGCCTGAGGCCGCTATCGTGCGTCGCTATGGAGAGGGAGCCCGCGTCAACGGCCATGCTCGGGAAGGAGCACGGGTATGACCACAAAAAAGCCCTGTGCGGTGTTTGATGCGGACTCGCATGTCGTGGAGCCGACAACAGTCTGGACTCAGTACCTGGAGTCTGAGTACCGTACGCTCGGCAAACATGCCCTGTGGCGAGAAGATGGGGAGTACAATTGCTACCTCAAGGTCAACGGTCACATGTGCCGGGATACCATGAACCCCAACATTCCTCGGCACGCCATTTGGCGCCCCGGCATGACCTGGGAGCAAGTAGGCGATCTCGATCCGAACACCCGACATGCGATGACTGAGGGCGCCTCGAATCCTCAGGCTCGCCTTCGCGACATGGACGCTATGGGTGTAGACCAAACCTTCTTGTATCCCACCTGGTTTGCCGAAGGCTTTCATCTTGTGGAAGACCCGGATGTGGCCTTTGCTTTGGCGCGAGCCTATAACAACTGGATGGCGGATTTCTGCCAAGCTGCGCCGGATCGGCTCTTTGCGGCTGCTATGATTCCGCTCCAGAACATGGACTACACTGTAGCTGAACTGCGACGCATCTCTACAATTCCATGCTTTCGCGGAGCGTTTATTCGGCCCATGTTCTTGGAAGGACGCTACTTCACCCATCCGTACTACGACCCGCTGTGGGCTGAGCTAGAGCGGTTAGGAATAACGGCGGCCGTGCATCCCACGCCGGGGTTATGGAATCCTGAATGGACGTCGCATGGGCCGTTTTTTGAAAAGATAAAGAACCGGCTCCACGAGCGTTCCTTCATGAGTCAGGTCGGTGGCGGGCCGTTTGCCGGCGGCGGCAACGGCGCTAATTTCTCTTTCTTCGCGACGCCGCCGTTAGGACATCCGATTGCTCCAATTCTGTCCCCCTGGTTGGACAATCACATGTTTGTGGCGTCCGCGCTGATCGGCTTTACTGTGATGGAGCGATATCCACAACTGAAGGTTGTAGTGGCGCATGGCAAGGCTTCATGGATGGAAGAAGTCATAGAGAAGATGGAAGCCTCCACGCGCGTGGTGCCATTACTGCACTACTATCCGGTGCGGACAGACCCGGAAGAGATGTGGGAGGAAGGGCATGTGCTGCTAGGTTTCGATGCTGAGGAACGGTTGATTCAAAAGCTGCCACACCAGTTTGCAGAAAAAATCGTGTGGGGCTCACGTTATCCTCATCACGACACCACGAGTGCATGGGACGCTATCGCATTGCTCACCCAAGCTCAGGTAGACGAACCGACTATTGCGCGTATGCTCGGCGGGAACGCTGCTGAACAGTTCGGAGTAAAGCTAACGCAAAAGGTGGGCGTATAGAGATTTCTTTTTTGATTCAGGGAAAATAAGGCGCCTTAGTCACACGGAAGACAAGGAGCTTCAAGCCCCTTGTCCCCAAAGTCAATCCACAATTTATCTATATGGAAGGCACACCAAGATATGGATTCGAAGAGGACACTCCCTGTTTGT
>CAZUFQ010000178.1:0-9995 GCA_964618735.1 uncultured Enterobacteriaceae bacterium | reverse complement strand
CAGCACGGTCACGCGCTGGGAGGCCTTGCTCTATCGCTACACCCGATTCCAGGGCCTAGGGCTGCGACAGCGACTTGCCATGGCGCTACTCGAACTTTCACAGAAGTTTGGCGTGCAAGACACTCGCGGCACTATTCTGATTTTGCCAGTCACTCACGAGGACCTTGCCGACTTGGTCGGCGCTTCAAGGCAAAAGGTGACCGAGCATATGAAGGAGTTAGAGCGACAGAAAGTGTTACTGCGTGACGGGCGGAAACTGATCGTGATTCCAGAACGATTACAGGAAGTCGTGGGATTGCCTCAAGAGGAGTGAAATGACAAAAACGACGCTCCCGTCTTTCCTCTGAAAAAGACCCTACACTGCTGGACAAGCCAGCAGTGGCACCCTTGTAAACGAGGCTACGCTTGTCAGCCAAGCGCTTCTTCCATTTTCTCTTCGATTTTTCCTTCAAGCTGCCATAAGCGTCGAGCAATATCTGCCGACATCTCCACTGTTTGCTTCGCGATGAGCCGTTGGGTCTCAAACAAGGAAGCAAGCGGCGTCGCGTTAGCCCATTCCGTGGCTTTCTCATTCCACTTGAGCGATTGCTTCGCCCATTTTTCACTGTTGTTAATGTATTGCTCCGCAGCCTGCTTCATTGCGTCACACCATGGGGCGTTGAGTTCGCCGAACATTTTTGTGAATGGGTTATTGAACATCGTGTTCTCGGCCATGATTGCGGTCTCCCTTCGAGTTGCGGCGCTCTTCGCCGTTGATCAGTTTATGCTAGCTGAGATCGCTAACTTTTGCAAGCGTTCGCCGTCGGTATTCTGTCACGTAGATGACAAAAGTTGGGATTCTAGGAGGCTCCTTCTGTTTCATTCACTTTACGAAATGAACGGTACATGTCGATGAGCATTTCTCGTTGACGCACCGAAATATGCGGGTCGCGCATGACTGATTTCACTACATCGCTTTCTTCCATATCTTGAGGATCGAGAATGCCTGCTTGCGCGTACAACGTTTCCGCCGAGAGCCGCAGCCCTTTCGCTAACGATTGTAAAATCATGCTGCTGGGCATCCGCAGGCCGCGCTCGATTTGGCTGAGATAGGGATTGGAAATCCCGCAGATGTCGGCAAGTTGGCGAACGGACAACTGGGCCAGCTCACGCTGACGTTTGATAAACTCACCGAGACTTACGTAAGGATCTGTGTTCTTGCTTGTCATAGAGTTTCGAGCTAGCTGAATTTGCTTACAATAGCAAGCGGACAGCAGAAAGCAATGGTTCAACTTGAAAAAGAATAGACGCTCCTTGTCATGCTGAGCGAGGGTGGAGCGGCGGTGAAGAATCTCTGGAAACGATGCTGTCTAATGAGATTCTTTAGCCAGAGTTTATCCTAAGCAAAACCGAAGGAGCCCCAGAATGGCAGACCTGCATAGTTCAGGACAAGACTTCCATTGCTTGCAATTCCCGCTTCAGCGCGTCGCGTCGCTCAGCGTCAAGCGGGGCGATAGGAGCGCGCGGCGCTCCAGCCGGCAGCCCAATGAGTTCCATCGCAGCCTTCACCGGCGCCGGAAACCGGCCCAAGCCCATGGCTAACCAGAACCGGGTGAGACGATTCTGCACTTTCCAAGCGTCATCCCAGCGCCCGGCGTCAAATAGATGGAACACTTCGAGTGATAATTCCGGACAGACATTAGCGCTGCCCAGAATCGCTCCCTGGCTGCCGGCTAACAGTCCAGGCAGGACCAGCGTATCAATGCCAGTGACGACGCCGAAATCCGCACGGCGTCCGATCAAAATATCATTTAACACCGTTAAGTCTCCGCCGCTGTCCTTGATGCCGACAATTTGCGGCATCCGCCCCATCAAGGATTTCACCGCAGGGACGCCGAGGACGTTTCCCGCCAACATGGGGATATTGTAGAGAATCAGAGGAACACTGGCTGCTCGGGCAATCGCCTCGAAATGCGCTGTCATCTCTTCTTGGTTTGGACGGACAAAACTGGGCGGCGCGGCGCATAGATAATCCACTCCAGCTTTCTGTGCTTCCTCCGCGAGACGGATCGCTTCGCGCGTTGACGGCGCCCCGACCCCGGCAATTACTGGAGTGCGCTTGCGCGTGACCGACACCGTCAGTTGAAACAAACGGACCTTCTCCTCGAAGCTCAGCGCCCAGGACTCGCCCGTGCTGCTAACCGTAAAGACGCCGGTGACGCCTTTGTTGATAGTCCAATTGATAATGGTTTCACACGCTTTTTCATCAATGTTTTCACGTTTATCAAAAGGCGTAATTAATGCCGCATAGACGCCGCGTAACATGCTCATACTCCTCAGCTAATGTAATGCGATCAGTTCTTTGTATAGGAAAAGAGAACCGAGGGGCTAGTCCACCGCGCGGCGGCAATCCGCCACAACTTCCGGCGGGATCAACTTCAGCGCTAAGATAATAAGCCCCGGTACAATGAGTAAGTCATCTAGCTGACCAATGACGGGAATAAAGTCAGGGATGAGATCGAACGGCAGCAACGCATACCCGACGGCGAGGCTAAGAAGAAGCTTTGGCAGCCTCGGAGTGCGAGGGTCTTTGAGAACGAGACGGTACACAGCCAATTCTTGTTTGAGGGACCGCGCCACTCTTCGCAGCTGGTCGCCACAGGCTGCGGGGAAGCGTTTAAGGATAATGGTTTCACCATTATCTTTCTACGGCGAGATATTGCAATAACTCGTCAATTCGAGCAATTGTTAAATCCGCTCGTACTTCAGCCGCCCATGGGGGAAGCTGTCCATTGGTGAGAAGCGCGGTCATTGCGCCAGCGGTGCGTCCAGCATCGATGTCATGTCGATAGTCTCCCACTATCAGGAGGTGAGCGACTGGTACGCCCAGCTGCAAGGCTGTGTGATGGATGCAGGCCGGGTCGGGCTTTGGCGGTGCATCGTCCCGCGCCACGAGCACGTCAACTGTGATGGCCAATTGTTGACACGCCGCCACAAGTGAAGCCCGACTGTTGCGGGTGACAATCGCTAAAGGTAGGCCCATTTTGCGCACCGTCTCGAACGTTTCCTGCGCCCCATCGTTCCATGCGACATTTTCCACGCCGTCTTGCTCAAACGCTTCAATGAGCGCTTGGGCGCTCGCCATTTCTGACGGAGGCAGTTGCGACAACCATTTGAGAATGTCGCCTTCCGGCAGGTTCAGTTGTTGACGCAGCTTTCTGAAGTCGAGGTACGGACGTGTCAAGGTGCTGTCCAGATCGAAGGCAATGGCGTGCAAGGGACGCACAGTGTCGGGTAGACGAATGTAATGCTGAGATGTCATAGAGATGGTTTGCGGAAGAATTCAATCATTTATCGGGAGCATCGTCAGTTATTCACAAGAACGTGCGAGTACCAACAGGAGCTTTCATGATTCGTGCCCCTCAAACGCACGCAAAAGTTCTTCAGGCAGAGGTTCGAAGAACTCTGGCGGCACTTTGACCTTGCCTTTGGCCGTACCAAGAGGGCGAGGAGTGGTGCGTTGTGGGGTAAGGGACAGCTCTCAGCTATGGGAACGTTATGTCGACAAAGCAGAATGGTTTCTCCGGCCTCCAAGTGTTTGAGGTAACGCGAAAGATGAGTCTTCGCTTCATGAATGTTTAGTTTAATCACAGACTAAAATTAGCCTAAAAATTGAACTAACTCAAAGGCCTTATCGACTTTCCTTTAGTTCCTCCAGTAGTGCTTTCGCCTCTTGCAGGTCTTTCGTGTCGAATCCTTCAGTGAACCAATTGTAAATTGTGGACAACGTGCGGTGAGCTTCGTGGCGCTTACCCTGCTGCTGCCACAGGCGGGTGAGGCTGACCGTGGCGCGGAGTTCGAGCGACTTGGCCTGTTGGCGTTGCGCGACGTCGATAGCTTTGAGAAAGTAGGCTTCGGCTTCCGCCTGTGCTTGGGAGTAAGGGATTAGGGATTGGGTGCTGGCAACGTTGAACGTTAAACCTTGAACGTTGAACTCTTTTTGCAGCATCAGCTCGCCTTTGAGACGGTACAACTCGGCTTCGTAGTACCGTTCCCCCTCGGCAGCCCCCCGGGATTCCAGCGCCGCTTGTTCGGCTCGAATTCGCTCTGCCAAGTGAAGAGGCGTATATGCCACTGGAGATTGAGAGTGAGGCGCTAGGTGTTGGGTGTTAGGTGTTAGGGATTGGGGACTTGGAACCTGGGACTTGGAACCTGGAACTTGGGGTTGAGGTTGAGTGGGGAGGGCGACTCCACATTCTCCACAAAACTTGGCGGTGGGGTTCACCACGTGTCCACAACTGGGACAGGCCCGCACTAGCTTTGCGCCGCACTCCTCGCAGAATTTCATTCCCTCGGGATTTTCAAATCCGCAGCTTGCACACGGCATGGGGATTCTTTACCCTTGCAGCTCTTTCAGGGCAAGAAGAACCTCTCACCATCAAAGACCAAGCCGCCGCTTTTGGGTGAAGCCGCTTCGTTCGATGCCAGGGTTCTTGTCTCCTACAGCTTGCCGTGACAAATGCTAGGGGACGTTTACAGTCTCACGCAAAGGAGTCGAGGTTTATGAGCACAAATCCAAAACTACGCTTTGGCCTGTGGTATGATTTCCGCAACCCGCCGGCGTGGAAACGTCCGTACGATCAACTGTATAGCGAAATCTTTGACCAAATCGTGTGGGGCGAACAGAACGGGTTCGAGGATATCTGGCTCTCCGAGCATCACTTCATCGAGGATGGGTATTCCCCCTCATTGCTGCCCATTGCCGCCGCGATTGCCGCCCGAACGAAGAAGATTCGCATTGGCACCAGCGTCATGCTGATGCCTTTTCACAATCCCATCCGCTTGGCTGAAGACGGAGCCACGGTCGATGTGATCTCCGGCGGCCGTTTCGAGCTTGGCGTTGGGGCAGGCTACAAGGTTGAGGAGTTTGAAGGGTTCGCGGTCTCTAGTAAAGAGCGAGGTGGGCGCACGAATGAAGGGCTGGAAATTATTCGTCGGCTCTGGGAAGGGGAAACCCTAACGTTCAAGGGCCGGTATTTCGAGGTGAATAAAGCCAAGCTGACGCCTGAGCCAATTCAAAAACCGCGGCCGCCGCTGTGGGTGGGCGGATTTACGGCGCCGGCAATTCGCCGCGCCGCAAAGTATGGCGACGGCTATATTGGTGTCAGTATTACCAAAGAGCTGTACGATCGTTATGTGGCCGAACTGGAGAAAATTGGCAAGCCGACTACGAATCTCAGAATTGCTGGCGGTATGTTCTGGCTCATTCCTTCCACGGACCCGGAAAAGACCTGGAACGAAGCAGCAGACCACGTCCTTTATCAGGTGAATGCCTATGCTGAATGGTCGGCGAAAGCAGGGATGCCACTTTTCCCTATTCTGCGCGACCGCGCGCATTTGCGTGAGACGGGAATGTTGACAGTAGTCGATGTCGATACGTGCATTAAGCTCATTCGCGATTGTACGGCCGCCGCCCCGCTCACGAATTTCTATGCATGGACATTGCCGCCGGGGCTGCCGCCGAGCTGGATTCAGCCGCACCTCGAATTGTTTGCGAGCAAGGTGATCCCAGCGTTTCGATAAGAAGAGGAGGGGAGCACCCTGTTATTCCCCCGAAAAAGACAATGCACGGCTGGACAAGCCAGCCGTGGCACACTCTGCAGAGCCTGGGAGCGAGGTTGTCAAAAGCAGCTTCAGGCAAACTGCTTTTATCCGTCCTTGGGTCGCACCTGCAAGTTCTTCATCAGCCGGTACACCCAAACCCCCATAACGCCAGAAAGCAGAAGCACCACACTGACGAGCAGGGCTCTCTCAATCTGTTCTTGCGTGCTCCGAGCCAAAGATGGGTGATAGGTGGGATTGCGTTGCATCGCGCCGGTCGACAGTTCTATATACGGTAGAGCAGCAAGCGAGGTGGGGAGTACGTTTTTCAATTCATAGTCTGGCGGAGCTATGTGATCATTGCCAAAGTAAAATAGATAGTGTCGCTCCGCTTCGGGAATAAAGTACAGATACCGTCGCCCCCAGGCAACTTCGACCTGTTGCAGACGTAGCGGCGGGTTGTCGCCGTTGACAATTTTCAGTCGCAGAAATGGTCTTTGCGCTTGATCATAATGAAGCGTATCTTCCGGCTTGTTCATCCCGGGAATTTTGTAGACGAACCCATCGGCCACTTGTCGATACGCTTCCTCCGAGTCCGTGTCCGCCGCCCACAATGAAACCCGGCGATAATAGTACCCATTCTCAACTGTTAAGGTGATAGCTGTCGCTGGTAGATTCGCCCGCCCCAGACGGACGATGGTGTTGCCTTCTTTGTCAGTCGTAACATCGAGATTGGTGAGCTGTATGTGATCGAAGACTTGCGCTGTAGATGGCGTGGCGCCGGAGTGGCCCTCGACACGGTCAATGTGGAACTCTTTTGTTTGTGCTCCTTGAACAAGCACCTCCCATCCGTCGGAAGATACACGCATTTCTGGTTTGCTCGTCGTTGGCGCTACGTCGTCTTGGAGCAGAATTTTCAGATAGGCCACATTCACTTCCGGTAAGTTGATTGTTGTTTTTCGCAAATCGATTTGTGACGAGAAGTCAAAGATCTCATCGGTCGCGATATTTCGCCAGGCGACGAGGTCATCACTCGCTTGTACTTCCACAGACTTTTTGAAATTGCGGGTGGCGGTGAAAAAGACGATTTCTTGGCATGTGGCGGTGTCGGGCGGACGCTCAAGCACGATTTCTTCTTTACTTTCGCCGCGGTTGTAGGAGAGTACGTTGAAGGTAAAGCTGGTGCGCGGCGGGACGTTTTGTTCATAGATTACATAAGGAGTCTCTCTGTCGACATCATCGAAGAGACGCAAGTCAGAAAAGTGACGGGAGGTTTCGGCGATGATTGCACCCGGAAGGGGCAAGCGGACGGGGGCGTTGGGGGTCAATTGGCCTTCGATCGCTGCGAAGAAACGGAACTCAGAAGGCTTTGCCGCAGCGTTTACTACGCCTGCCCAAAGAGTTGTATAGATAGTGAGGCAGAACACAGTAGTATAGCGTGTCACGATGCCGCCTCCTTGTCGGAGGCTGAAGAGAGGAGGCGCTCTCGATAGTGGTAGTACAAATAGGAAGCGCCGATCAATATGAGCCCCAGGACGATAAACGAAACGATACGAAAAGGCGTGCTGGCGTTCGCCATGTCCCAGAAAAAGACCTTGAGAATGGTGAAAGCAAAAAGACCCAAAGCGCACTGTCGGAGGAATGGTTGAGAGGACCTGAACCCCAGCGCCATAAGGGAGGCGGCGAACAACGTCCACAATACCGAGACGGCGGCGAAACGAGCCTGTGACGCGTAATCGTAAAAGAAGCCCGCCACCTCAAAGTTCAGAACGAGAAATAGCAAGATCGCAAAGGCGCGCCAGAGTGTAGCGGCGCCTGTCTTGGTCCAACCTTGGAGGGCGGAAGCTGGAGCCGTTGTCAACATTTGCGCGGAGCGAAAGAGAACGCCGAGTACGACCACGCTGGTGAGCCAGCGTTCGAGCAATAACCAGGAGAATCCCTCGGCGTAGTACAGGTAGGATAAGCGAAAGGTGAAAACCTCGTCATAATCGTAAAGAAGAAATTTGCCTACCGTTAAGATCAGCAGCAGCGCAACGCTCTGGTACAGCCAGCGGTGTTGCAACTGGAGCGCGGCCCATAGCAGCACGCCGGCTTGAAGGGCCCAGAAGACGGTAATCCAGTGGCCTGAAAACAAAACCGGGACCGTAAGGAGAAGAAAAAGGAGTCCTTGCACGAGCAGCAGGATGAAGGGATCTGGGTTCTCTCGGTTTTGTTGGTAGACGTAATTCGCCATCCAGAAGAAAATCCCCGCATAGGCCAAGGTGACGATACCGAGGAACGGCAGGGTCGTGTGCTCTAGAATGGTGAGGTAGGAGAATCCTAACGCGATAAAAGCATTCGGCGTCATAATCGCGAAGCCGGTCATCTTTTCCTGGCGTGCGCGCACGAGGTAATACACGAAGGGAACGAAGGCGTAGGTAAGAAAGAAGAGGTGCAAGAAAAAAGTCGTTGGCCAAAATTTCTCGTCGGCGTAGTGAGCGATGTACCATCCGGAGAAAAGCAGCCACGTACAACCGAACCCCAGATAGTTCAACACGGTCCAACGCTTAAAGGCGGCAAGGGTTAAAATGCCTGCGTTTAACATTGTCATGTATAACATAAGGGCGATTTGATGATCTTGATCCGTGCTGAGCAGCACTGGAGTGAGAAATCCTCCGATGAGTCCCACGATCGACAACCACATCACATCGTATAAAAGAGCGAGCCCGCCGGCCAGGATCGTTACGAGAATCATAAACCCGAACGCTGGGGCTTGACCAATGAGTTCATAGATTTGGCTTGCAGCAAAGGTCGTGAGATAGAGCGCGGCAATGCCGCCGCCCACCAGATACAACCCAAAAGTGACTATGCCTCTCCGTCTGGCGGATTCGCCAACGCCAAGGAATCCGGCTGCTGCGAGATAGGCCAACGCAACGCGGCCCGCTGGACCGACCCAGTTTTGTTCAAATGCATACTTCAGAAAAAAGCCGAGGCCGAGGACCGTAATTGCAATACCGACGAGTAACAGCCACTTCTGCCCAAACTGGACTTCGCCCATCCAGTCCATCGACGGCAAGGAATCAAGTAAGGAGGTAGCTGGCGTAAAAGGCGGCGCGGACGACGTCTGAGACCTATCCTGCATGGGTTCTACTCGCACTGGGGACCCTAATGAATCAGAAGGAGATTGAGGTGGCTCTGCAGGTAAGGGGCTTTGGGGTTGCGGAGACGAAGGGCTCGCTTTTTCAACTATCGTGTTGGTAATAAGAGTTTCGAGCGAATCAAATTGGTCCTGCAAACGGCTGAGTCGCGCTGAGAACTCCTCTTTGGCTTGTTGCCAGTCACGTTTCATTTTATCCAAGGACCACAAGGGAGTGAGATCGAGTCCGCAACGTGGACACTTAGGAGCATTCAAGGGTGCGAATGTTGAACAGACAGGGCACTGCATGGTGATTCCCCATTTCCTTTTTCGCACCCAGGCAGAGCCTGGGTGCGAGGTCGTGTAGAGAGAGTTTTACTTTAACTAACTCGCTCTGCCCCCATTCCCACCATCGTCATCGCGACAGCCTTTGCGGCGCGTAAATCAACTTTGCCCGTGCCCAGCCTCGGCAATGACTCCACGGAGTAGAAATGTTCTCTTTTAGGAATCCACAGACGCGGCAGGTCCGTCTGATGAAGATGATTCCACAGCGCCTCTGCCGTCATGTTGTCGTGCGTGTGGAGAACAACGAGACGTTCTCCCTTATCTTCGTCAGGGACGCCGGTGACGAGGCATTGCGCTTCGCCCAGCACCTGACTGAGCGCGTCTTCGATACGCAGATGCGGGACCATCTCTCCGCCGATCTTGCTGAAGCGCGTCAGCCGATCAGTGATGTGGATGAACCCGTCGTCGTCCAGACTGGCCATATCGCCGGTCACATACCAATCGTCGCGTAGGACTTCCGCAGTCTTTTCCGGTTGCCCCAGATAGCCGAGCATACGGTTGGGCCCCTTCACCAATAGGAGCCCTTCTTGTCCGTAGGTAAGAGACTGACCTGATTCTTGATTGACGATTTTTGCGACGACTCCTGGCAACGGATGACCGACAGTTCCTGCCTTGAAGCCGATTTGGCGCGGCTCCGTCGAGTCCACGTCAGGGATGTTGACCGAGACAACCGGGGCCATTTCAGTGCAACCGTAGCCTTCGAGCAGATCAATGCTATACTTTTCTTTGAAGGCGCGCGCCAGGGTAGGGCGCAGTCTTTCCGCTCCTGCAATGGCGTAGCGTAAGGAGGCGAACTCTTCAGGCGAGCATTTCCGTAAATACGTCGTATAGAATGTTGGCGTACTGATAAGAATTGTCGCTTTGTGTGTTTTCACCATTTCTCCAATGGTCTTCGCGTCGACCGGGTTGGGGTGCTATACGACCCGCCAGCCCGCAATAAGCGGCAAACAGAGCG
>CAZUFQ010000177.1:0-10008 GCA_964618735.1 uncultured Enterobacteriaceae bacterium | reverse complement strand
TTGAGCGTATGCTCAACCATGGATACTTGCCGAGGATGTATGAATCAGAGCGGCCCCAACGCCTCTTACACGCCTATGTCGCTGACTATCTTAAGGAAGAGATTGCAGCGGAGGGTCTAGTCCGCAATCTGCCGGTTTTTTCTGCATTCCTTAATGTGGCCGTGCTTTCGGACGCCGAACTGGTGAACTTCTCCACTATTGCTCGCGATTGCGGCGTTTCGAGTCCCACCATCAAGGGCTATTTCCAGATTCTGGAAGACACTTTACTGGGGCGCTGGTTGCCCGCCTATACGAAGCGTCCCAAGCGCCGAGTCATTGCCGCGCCGAAGTTTTACTTCGCTGATGTCGGTATTGTGAATTATTTGGCGAGGCGTGGAGAACTGCAACCTGGGGCTGAACTCTATGGGAAAGCGTTCGAGAACTGGGTGTTCCACGAACTGATCGCGCATAATGTTTATGCTGAAGCATTTGCAACCCTGAGCTATTGGCGTTTGACGAGCGGCATCGAAGTCGATTTTATTGTCAACGATATGCAAATCGCTGTCGAGGCAAAGGCGTCTCGCAGAATTACTAGCGATCACCTCAAAGGTCTTCGTGCTCTTGTTCAGGATTATCCGCAGATCAAGCAACGGATTCTTGTTTGCCTTGAACCCAAGAGGTACCGGACTGAAGATGGTATTGTGATCCTTCCTGCGACCGAATTTTGTGAACGCCTCGGGGTGGGTGAGATATTTTGATAAGGTAGACTGAAAGAGTAAGACGGAATTTGAGAGAGCTTTCTTAACAAAGTCGCCTGTCTCCAAATACCTCGCTCTCGTCTCAAACAGCATGGCTGACTGCTCGTGCTCATGGGCGACAGGCTCTATAGTCCTACGGCAGAGCAGTTTGATTGACTGGAAGAAGCAACTTAACCGCGTCATAAGCACGTGGATAGACTACTGCCGCGAGAAAAACCCCGCTCGCGAGCCAAAAGAGCACACGACTCGTGCGTATTGAACCTCTCGTGTCTTCGCCATCGAATGTTGGGGGACGAAGATACAGGCGATAAAAGGCGGAGCCGAGCAGCCCGAGAGACATCAGCATGAAAAGAGGCTGGTAAGGTTCAAGAGGAGCGAAAATATGCAGTACGCCTACGCTCCCTCCAAAAAGAGATCCTAAAATCGGCGTCAGGCAACACGGTTTGATGATCAGGAGAGAAGGAAGCAAAGACGCGAAGACGCCAGTACGAGCCTGTGGCGCAACTTGTCTCTGGCCGCTGGATCGCAGCATCACTGCTAGTGTAGTGACCTGGAACCCGCTGTGTGTGAGCGTAGTGAGCGCCGCTTGCCAGGCCATTTCTAAGGTCCTCTGTTTGACCCCATAGAAAACGCAGAGCACGTCCACTTGCAGATGATCCACTGTGGTGGCAGGGGTCCCCACCGTCTTTGTCTCGACTGCGAGAGGCGTCCCTGTGGTTGAAGCGTGGACAAGTCCACCTTCGACGTGCGCCGCGGCTTTGGCGTGACCGACTGCAGCCGGGCCGAGATGCTGGATGACCTCCAAGAGGATTATGTTCAGCACTGCCGCCGGAGACGTCTCATGCCGAGCAACGAGGAGACGCCGGGACAAGGTGTTAAATGCGCGCTTCATGGCTCCCGCACACTCGCTCTAACAGCGCGCTCGGCACCCCATTTTTCGCCGACACACGCTCCAACTCCGCGCCCCGCTGCATGAGTGCGCGAATTTCTGTTTCAATTTTGGCGAGTTCTTGCTCCTCGGCGAGGTCCGCCTTATTGAGGAAAATCATATCCGCCGTCTGGATGCTGGTGCGGATGAGCTGGCGCACGGACCGCATGAGAAGCCGATAGCGGGCGGCGTCCACCAGGCTGAGACGTTTATGGAGCTGATAACGGGCGGCGACCGCCGGGTCTATCGCGCGCGGGAAGCGCTCCAACAGCCGGTTGAGCCGCGCCGCATCCGCCATGCCGGACGGTTCGATAATCACCCATTCCAACCCTTCGATCCGTGCGAGGTCTGCGAGCCCCAGGTACAGGTCCTCTCGCATGAGACACAAACAGCCTGTGAATATCTCTACAACCTCATGCCCGCCGGCCTGGATCACCGCGCCGTCGATTTGTACTTCACCAGCGTCGTTCACCAGGAACGCGACACGTTGGCCTTTCTCGGTCAGGCGCCGCGCCAAGGCCATGATAGTGGTCGTTTTGCCCGAGCCGAGAAACCCGGTGACTGAAATGACTCGCATGCCGATCTCTGCCCGCTTCAGGCTGTGTGCTGCTGGATGATGAACGAATGGGAGCCTACAGTTGTGCGCACCTGCAGCTTTTCCTCCTGTAGTCGCCAGCCTTTGTATTCTTGACCGTCCATGATGACGCGGTAGCGCGCGCCAGGAATCAGGTTCGTGACTGTGAAAGTTGTTTCCTGACCAAGCGCAGCCGCCTCCATTGTGCACAGGGCGATGTTAAGGGTCCGTAACGCAGGATCGTAATAGGCTTGGCGCACACGCACCAAAGGAAACTCTACATCGGTCAGTGTGGGCTCTTGAAACTTCCGCAGGTTCGGCTGATTGAACAGTCGATACCATGAGCGTGGACCGTTGGACACATACCCCGCCATACTCCAGTCGTTATACTGGCCGCGCGGATAGGGCTCGCTCAAGCCAAAGGTGAGATAGAACTCGCCTCGGACAGGATCATACACTGGCTGGCACCGGGCCTCCGCCCACTTGCGCAAGGCGGCATAGGTCTCTTCATCGCCGAACTCACGCGCGCACGCGATCGCTTTACACGTCGACGCCAGGTCTTCAATCCCTGTTCCCGGAACCGCAGACATGTAGGCGGAACCATCTGGCCGTCGGGTGAGGAAATGTTTTTTCGCGCCCTCATAGACCCGTTCGTATGTTTCTGGATCAAAGGGATAGCCCAGCCAGCACACCGAGAACCAATTCGTCGCCATTTGGTGATCGGGGCGGTTCAAGTGGTAGTTGATGTCGGGGTCGTGGTAGAGCGTAACCGATTCGATTGGCCCGCCTTGAGGTCCGCTTAGATGGTGCTGTTTCATGATGTTATGACACTGCTGGTACGTCCAGAACCACGACGTTCCATGCAAGAGATCATAGAGTCGCACCGAGAGGCCGCTCAGGTTATTGCACCAGAGAAAGATTTTGCGCACTTCACAGGCAATGCCGATAGGATTCGCCACCCACTGCTTTGCCAGGGTGTCCACAATGCGCTTGTGATCGTACTCAAAACTCAACGACTCGTCATAGACAATCTTGAAGATGTCATCATATTTGGCGTCGCCGGACACGTACTCATAGAGCCCGAGGATGAGATTGAAATAGCCCTTATACATAATGTTGGCCACGCCGTTACCGTACACAGGGTCTGGATTGTAGCCATAAGGACCAAGCCCATTGGCCGCCCAGCCCGGTTTGGAGTAGCGTCCGGCGTACCCTTCGGGCAGCGCGTGCTTATAGACGAACTCTGGATAGTCCAAGCGTTCTGGATCTGGCCCTTTTTCTTCCACCCAATCTGCAAACGACCAATATGCAGCCATGTGGTCCGCCAGGAAGCCAAGAACAGGGCTGTACACCTCCCGCCAGGCCGGGGTGATATCCGCCATGAGGGCAAGTGCAAACGTGGCGTAGGTTAAGTCATAACGATACTGATTCGTTATGGGCGACCCACTGATATTGTCCCAGGCCTCATGCGGACGGCCATCTTTCGTCCATACGCCTTCAAGTCCCGTTTTGCGATGCATATAGGCGAGCCAGCCGATCGCCTCTTCCGAGAGCGCCGGATACCCCAACACAGCGTCCTGACACGATGAGATGCGCGCGGGATACAGCGGCTCAGGCATGTCTCTCAATATGGCAGCTTGTTCTCTTTGTAACATTACATTTCCCTCCTTCTTTGCGGTTGCGGGAGTTCCCTTTCTTTTTTCTACTGGGCCGGATAAGGAGAAATAACGAGATACAGAAAAAAAGTCATGCAATTTGCCTGCAATTTGCGTGTAATTTGGCTGCAATTTGTGTAAGAGAAAGCCATGACAGCCGCACGACACCTCTTGTTCCCTCCCTTTCGTCTTGATCCCACGAATGAGCGGCTGTGGCATGACGCGAAAGAAATTATCCTACGGCGAAAGACCTTCGCCGTGCTGCGGTACATGGTCGAGCGCCCGGATCAGTTAGTAAGTAAAGCAGAACTCCTCCAGGCGGTGTGGCCCGACACGTATGTGAGTGATGTCGTACTGACCGGTTGTATTCGTGATCTACGCAAGGCGCTCGGGGACCGGCCCCACGCGCCCCGGTTCATTGAGACTGTGCACCGGCGGGGGTATCGGTTCATTGCTCCCCTCAGCGCTTCCTCCCCTGTTCAACGTTCAACGTTCAATGTTCAAGGCTCAAAGACCTTCTCAATCCCTAACCCCCAGCCCCCAACACCCACCTTAGTGGGTCGGGAAGCAGAACTTGCGCAATTACACAAGTGGTTAGAGAAGGCGTTAAATGGCGAGCGCCAAATCATCTTCGTGATAGGGGAAGCAGGGATTGGCAAGACGACGCTCATCGAAGCGTTTCTCTCAGGCATCGGGCAACAGGGAACAGGGGACAGGCAACACGAGAGCACGGATCTGACTCAACCGATCCCCGTTGCCCGATCCCCGTTGCCCAACCTCTGGATTGCTCGCGGGCAATGCGTCGAACATTATGGCGCAGGTGAAGCCTATCTGCCGATCTTGAGCGCGCTGGGGCAACTGTGTCGCGCGCCTGGGGGCGAGCGCCTTATCTCGCTTCTTGCTCAACACGCGCCGACTTGGCTTGTCCAGATGCCCGCCTTCCTTAGCACGGCCGAACTAGAAGCCCTCCAACATAGGGCGCTAGGAGCGAACCGGGAGCGGATGCTCCGAGAGATGGCTGAGGCGTTGGAGGTGCTGACGGCTGAGCGGCCACTCGTGCTCAAATTGGAAGACTTGCAGTGGAGCGATGTGTCTACCCTCGACTTGCTCTCCGTCGTAGCGCGGCAATCCGGACCAGCGCGACTGTTGGTTATTGGCTCCTATCGGCCAATGGATGCAAACGCGGGCGGAAGCCCCTTGCAGATGATTATGCAAGAAATGCAACTTCACCGACTCTGCGAAGAACTTCCCTTAAAGTTCCTCACTGAATCGGCGGTGGCTGAATATCTCATAGTGAGATTTGGGCTAGTGGCGCAGCAGGCCGCGTCCCGGCAAGGTTTGGCGCAGGCCATTCACCAGCGTACGGACGGCAATCCATTGTTCATAGTGAGCGTAGTGGACTACTTAGTTGCTCGGGGGCGCTTGGTGTGGAGTGAAGGGCAGGAGGAACTCTGGAAAGCGCTCATGGAGATCGGGGCGCCCGAGGGGCTCCGCCAGATGATCGAGAAACAGATAGAAAGACTGAGTGGGGCGGAACAGCGGATATTGGAAGCCGCAAGCGTCGCTGGCGTTGAGTTCTCGGCTGCTGCTGTGGCTGCGGCAGTCGAGCAAGACCTGTTGCAGATCGAGGAACAGTGTGAAGGGTTGGTCCGGCGTCGTCAATTTCTGCAGTCACGTGGAATCGGCGAGTGGCCGGATGGAACAGTAGCCGCGCGGTACAGTTTCATCCATGCGCTCTATCAGAACGTGCTGTACGAGCGGGTGACTGTGGGACGCTGCCTCCGACTGCATCGCCAGATCGGCGAGCGACTGGCAGCAGGCCATGGGGAGCGAGCAGGAGAAATGGCTGCGGAACTAGCGGTGCACTTTGAACGCGGCCGGGACTACAAGCAGGCGGTAGACTATCTGCGACAAGCGGCTGAGAACGCCGCTCGACGGTATGCCTATCGAGAAGCAATACACCACGTCAACACGGGATTGGAGTTGCTCAAGACCCTGCCGAACGACTCTGAGCGTATTCAACAAGAACTCATGCTGCAAACCATCCTTGGCTTGGCTCTGACCGCCACCAAAGGATATGCGGATCCCGAGGTGGAGCGAGTATACACGCGGGCCCGGGAACTTTGTCAACAGGTAGGAGAGACTCCGCAGCTCTTCCCTATTTTGTGGGGACTGTGGGCGTTTTGTGTCGTGCGGGCGGAGTTGCAGATAGCGCGGGAACTCGCGCAGCGGCTGCTCACGCTTGCGCAAGGTCTTCAAGACTCGGCGCTCCTTCTAGAAGCTCATCGAGCCGTGGGGGAGACTCAGTATTATCTAGGGGAATCGACAACGGCGTACGAACATCTGCAGCGAGGCCTTATGTTTTCTGATCCTCAGCAGCGCCGCTCCCTCGCTTTTCTGCAGGCGAATGACCCAGCAGTGACCTGCCTCGCCATTGAGACCCCAGTCTTGTGGCATCGCGGCTATACTGACCAGGCCCTAGCGCGGAGCCGCGAGACGCTCACCTTGGCCCAGCAATTGGTTCATCCGCTTAATCTGGCTGGCACCCTATTTTTGGCGGCCTGGCTTCGGCAATGCCGTCGTGACGGACAAGCGACCCAAGAGCGCGCTGAGGCGCTTATGAAGCTGTCCGCAGAACAAGGGTTTCCGTTCTGGTTATCGACCGGCGCTATTCTCCGAGGCTGGGCGCGGGTTGAGCAGGGCCAAGGCAAAGAAGGAATTGTGCAACTGCGGCAAGGTCTAGACGCCTACCGGGCCACGGGGGCGAAACTTTGGGAGCCGCATTGGCTCGCTCTGCTGGCTGAAGCCTATGGGAAAACCGGACAGATAAAAGAAGGGCTGGCGCTGCTCTCTGAGGCGCTCACGCTGATTAACAACACGGGAGAGCAGTATTACGCGGCGGAGCTGTATCGATTGAAGGGAGAACTCCTGTTGGCGCGGGCAAGGGAACAGGCAAAGAAGAACAGGCAACCGGGAAGTGTGACCGATTCTTGATCCTTGTTCCTTGATGCCTAGATTTTAGTTTGCCGGGCCTTGGCCCTCGCCCCTTGAGGGAGAGGGCAGCACAAGCGAAGCGAGTGCGGGTGAGGGGAATCGTATGAAATAAACTAAACGAAAACCGCTCTAGGCCCGGTCTGCTCACGGCGAGATGCCGCGAAAACGTAAAAACTGCTCGGCGCTCTCCTGGGGTCTTTCAATCATCGGGACGTGGCCGCAGTGTTCCAAAATCGCTACATGTCCATCCTTAACCAAAGCAGCAAGAATGGCGGCGCCGGAGACGTGGAGTAAACGATCAGTGTCTCCCCACGTAATCAGGGTCGGTGCGGCGAAGCCTTGCAAAGCAGGTTCGAGTGGCTGCGGAAAGGCTACCAAGTCCTGGAAGATCTTTTCATTGAAGGCGCGATGCGTAACAGCTTGTGTTGCAAGATACTGCTCCACCGATCGTGGAATGTGGGGAGGCGTCACAAAGACAAAATCGAGCAGGCGATCGAACCCTTCAAATGAATCAACGAGCAGGGGATTGTCTCCCGCCACCAGGCGGGTGAAGAGTTCACTCGGCTGGGCAGTAGCGACGCCGCCAGGAGCTAAAAGCCACAAGCTTTTGATCTCGCCTGGATATCGGGCTGCGTAGATGCCCGCGATGTTCCCGCCCATAGAGTTTCCACCAAGGTGAAACGTTCCCAGCCCCAACACTTGTACGAAAGCGTGGAGACGTTGGACTTGGTCATCAATGGCGTAGCGCGCATTGGGATCATGGGTGCTCTCGCCAAACCCAGGAAGATCCGGAGCAATGACATGAAAGTGGGGCGTAAGATACCGGGCCACGCGCACCCAGTTATCTTTGTCTGCTCCGAAACCGTGCAATAACAAAAGATGGTCTCCTGTGCCGCCCGCGAGATAGGCGATCCGGTGATTAGCCGCCTCAATGGCGGCTTCTGTCAGTCCTGCCCTGTGACGTTCTGCTCTTTGAGCCAGGGATACTGTGATTTGTGGGAACCACCACGCTAGCCCAAGCAACAGGACAATAACAAGCAGCCCTCCAAACAACAAACGCAAAGTCTTCGAGCGTGTCATAGTGTCAAAAATGTATCAAATGCGTACTTTCTGCCTAGCGACTCGGCGCGGTCTGGGGACCGTCGCCGAACAAAAGGAATGTGTGCTAGAGACACAACTCTACAGAAAGAACACCTGAGAAAAAATAGAATCGTATTCATAAAGACTGGCCTCACGAATGACGCCGCGAACCAGTTGTCCGATCGAGCGACGTTGTTGTGGCCAGAAGAAGATCGGTGCAAATCGCCGCTGCTGTTTCCCATATTGGGCGGCCAGCGTCAGAAAATCCACGTCGTTCGTAAGCATTACCCGTTGCTCTCGCAACGCCGCATCAAGCAAATCTGCGTCCTCAGCTTCCTCCTGACCTCGATCTTGAGCTCGAACAACATCCATTCCTCGCCGCCGTAACGCTTGCACCAAACCGAAGACAACATGCACGTCCGCATAGGCCTTGAGCATAGGTTAATTCTTGGTTGGTCTGACATCTCGCGCGAGGTGCGGATGATTCTTAAGGAACCGCTTAACGAGCTGCGTTTCGTTCCGAGTCGCCCGTACGATCTCCTCGCGGTGATCTTCGTAGTAAGCCAAAGCAGAATACACTTCAGCAAGAGTCAATTCCGGGTAGACGTTAGTGACGATCTCCTCAGGTATCAGACCGCCCAAGTCACGGGCCGCAACAATATCACGTACTCGAATACGATGTCCCGCAATGCGCGGTTCACCACCCATCACGCCTGGCGTGCGGACGATATGAAAATATGCGGTCTTGGTTCGTACTTCCGCCATAGAATGCTCTCCGGAATTGAAACTTTGCCTCGTTGCTTTTATAAACACAACTCTGCTAGCAGTCTGAGCGCTTCGGGTTGGGTTGTGCCGATCATGAGGCTGGTTGCTGGAGAGGCTTTCCACGCTTGCAGACGATCGGCGATGCGCTCGCGCGAACCTATCAAGGCTACTTCATCCACAAGTTTATCGGGCACAGTGGCGACAGCTTCGGCTTTCTTGCCGCTCAGATACAGATCTTGGATTTGGACCGCCGCTTCTTCATAACCCAAGCGTTTAGCATAGGCGTTGTAGAAATTTTGCGTGCGTGCGCCCATGCCGCCGATATACAACGCCAGATTGTCTTTAATGGGCATCCGGCACTTCTCCAAGTCGTTCCCCACAATGCACGTGACGAACGGCGCGAGGTCGAAATTCGCCAGGCTCTTGCCGCCGCCGGCTTTGGCGAATCCACGTTGTAGAGAAGACAGCATGAGTTCCGGTTTTTCCGGGTTCATCCAAATGGGTAAATTGCCATCCGCGATTTCTCCCGCGCAAGCGATGCCGTTAGGATTGATCGACGCCATGTAGATCTTCATGTCGGCTCGTCCATGCATGATACTTTTGAGCGGTTTTCCTAAGCCCGTCGCGTCGGGTCCCGTGTAGGGAATCTGGTAATACTCACCCTGATGTTGCAGGGGGGCCTCACGTGCGAGAATCTTACGTACGATGCTAATGTATTCACGGGCGCGGGGGAGGGGCTTGCCATAGGCTACACCGTGCCACCCTTCGGCCACTTGTGGGCCTGAGGGACCAAGTCCGAGAATGAACCGCCCGCCGGACAAGGCGTCGAGCGTCATCGCCGTCATTGCGGTCATGGCCGGGGTGCGGGCGGGCATCTGCAAAATAGCAGCGCCGAGTTTGATTTTCGAGGTGCGCGCGCCGATCCACGCCAATGGCGTTACCGCATCAGAACCGTATGCTTCGCCAGTCCAGACGGAATCATAGCCAAGGCGTTCCGCTTCGAGAATCAGGTCCATGTTCAAGCGTGGCCCCGCCGCGCCAGCCAGTAGTCCAAGTTTCATAATGAGTTCCTCCTCTATTTTTCTAGGTGGACGCTATAATAGCGAGAACGGAGCGAGTTTCGCTACCAGCCCTGCTGACTGGGTGCACAACAATTTCTTGGTAAAAGTATGCTTAGTTTTCCGTGGATTCCGGCTTTCGCCGGAATGACGGCTCTGCTGCGCTCGTCATTCCGGGCAAGGCCGCAGGCCGCGACCCGGAATCCAGGATTTTGTT
>CAZUFQ010000176.1:4829-10009 GCA_964618735.1 uncultured Enterobacteriaceae bacterium | reverse complement strand
TACCGGCTTCCTTCAGGACCAGAACATGGAAGGCGCGAAATTCTTCGTTGGTAATGTTGAAGATCCCTGTCGTAGGAGAGGAGCCTTCCTGAGCCGAAAAAACAGCGGGAGCGCCGTGTAGCATGAAGAATCTCGCGCGAGGTTAGCCGTTCACCCTTTTCTTCAAAACTCTTCGAACCCGCCGTCTGTCTCCGTGGCTGAGTCACTCTTAGTGAGGATGCTCACCGGCATGGGTTCCCTCTTATGACGCTCCCACTTGGTCTCCACCGCCTTCTTCTTCGCCTCAGGTGCTCTGTAGGACATAGGAGTCTGCACCGTCAACCCGCGCGCAACGGCGGCCCCCTCCGTGAGCTTGAACCGCCCCACCAACGCCTGTAGTTGTTCGGCTTGCACGGCCAGCGCCTGCGCCGTTGAGGACAGCTCTTCCGTCTGCGCCGCATTGGCCTGCGTCACCTGGTCCATCTGCGTCATCGCCTTATTAACTTGCTCGATCCCCGAGGACTGTTTCTGGCCGGCCGCAGCAATCTCGGCGACAATGTCCGTCACTCGCTTGACCGAGTTGACGATCTCCTCTAGCGTCTGGCCGGACTTGTTGACCAACTCTGAACCATCAGCCACTTTCTGCACTGAATCCTGGATCAACCCTTTGATCTCCTTGGCCGCTGTGGCTGAGCGCTGGGCCAAATTTCTCACCTCGGCTGCAACGACGGCAAAGCCCCGGCCTTGCTCGCCCGCGCGGGCGGCTTCCACTGCGGCATTGAGCGCCAGCAGGTTCGTTTGAAAGGCGATCTCGTCGATCACGGTGATAATGTCCGCGATTTTCTTGGAAGAGGTGTTGATCGCTCCCATCGCCGCTACGGCGGTAGACACCACCTGACCGCCTTTTTCGGCGGCGTCGCGTGAGCTGGCGGCAAGTTGATTGGCTTGGCGGGCGTTGTCAGCGCTCTGTTTGACCGTACCGGTAATTTCTTCCAGGGAAGCGGCGGTCTCTTCTAACGATGAGGACTGCTCCTGCGCTCCGCTAGAGAGCTGCTCGGAGGCTCCAGAGAGCTGCTGTGCCGCCGACGCCACAGAATCGGCCACGTCTTTGACCTCGTGCAGAGCGACACTAATCTGGTTGACAGCCAGATTGAGGGCGACCACCATCCGGGCCAGCTCCCCTTTAGTGTTGATAGTCAACTGCTTAGTGAAGTCCCCGCCAGCCGCGGCTTCCAGCACTGTGGTAGCCTCGTGGAGAGCGACGCCAATCGCCTCCGCGGCCTGATTCACCGAAACCGCCATTTGGCCGACCTCGTCTTGACTGTCGATGTCGATCCGCTTCGAGAAGTCCGCCTCGGCGACGGCTTGCAACACCTCCACCGCTTTGCCCAGCGGGCGAGTGATGATCCGCGCCAGGATAAAAGCGACTACCAACCCTAGGGCAATACTGCCGCCGAGGAGCACGAGCACCAGCCGCATGGCAGTGTCAGCGGCCGCTTGCGACTCCTGCATGACCCGCTCCGTGATCGCTTTCTTGAACTCTACTAAATCTTCAAGGGCCGCGTTGACGGCTTGGGCAGCGTTCACATTGTCCACACTTAACACCGCCTCTTTGGCGGCGTCGTTTTGATCGGCAGTGCTTAATTCGTAGACCTTCGCGCGGAAGGGCGTCCACTCTTCGTAGGCTTTGTTGATCGCCGCAAGCTTTGCTTTTTCCTCCTCGGTATACAAGAGAGCAGCCAGCTTTGCGGTGTCCTCGGCGAACCGTTGCTCAGAGGCTTTGTAGCTGGCCTTCCACTTGATGTTGGCCTCCTCTCCGGTGACCATCAGCCCTTTGTGGAGATCTCGCTCCATCGTCACCACCGCCCGCTTGGCGTCCAGAGCCGCCGCGACAGCGGGGGTCTCTCTCTCGGCTATCTCATGCCCATTTTCATTGAGACGGCGCAGTTGCATAAGTCCAAAGGCGCCCATGAACGCAGTCAGCAAAAGTAGCGTGCAAAAGGCCAGGAGCAGCTTTGTCCTCACTTTCAAATTGTTGAACCATTGCATTTTATTGACTCCTTATGACCCTGGCCCAGGCCTACAGGCAATTCCTGCACAGAACGCTAGCTCGTGGTCAAGTGTAAATCTTTTGAAGGAGGCTGTTCTAGTGAACGCGTTGCATCAAATCTTCCTAATCGTTCTCTCATCCACACCAGAGGGGAACCCAACGTTCCCTCTCCATGTCGACATCCTTTAGAATTCCTCAAACCCTTCCACTTCTTCCTCGTATCCACTAGCCGGCTTGTGGTACATGACTGGAAGAGTTTTTCCTCTGCTTGAGGCTGCCCCGGCTCCCACCATGCGTTCCGCTTTTTTTCCTGCCGTCGTCTTTTGGCGGGTCGCCTGCTGCGGTCGCTTCTCACGGGCCAGCGCGACGATTTTCTCGTTGATTCGTCGCTCGGTCTCGTGGTCCAGCTTTAACTGCCCAACCAGGGTCTTCAGTTCCTGGGCCTGTTCGCTCATAGACTCGGAAGCAGCTGCCGTCTCCTCCACTAACGCGGCATTCTGCTGAGTAATCTGGTCGAGCTGGAGTACGGCCTTGTTCACCTGCTCGATACCAGCCGATTGTTCCTGCGCAGCGGCGCTGATCTCGGCGATGATATCGGAAACCCGTTTTACGCTGCCGACAATCTCTTCGAGCGCCGCGCCGGACTGATTCACCAGCTTACTCCCCTCGTCCACTTTCTGTACGCTGTCTTGGATGAGGCTCTTGATCTCCTTGGCCGCCCCAGCACTGCGCTGGGCCAGGTTGCGCACCTCGGCGGCAACTACGGCAAAGCCTCGGCCCTGTTCTCCGGCGCGCGCCGCTTCCACGGCGGCGTTAAGAGCCAGCAGGTTCGTCTGGAAGGCGATCTCGTCAATCACACCAATGATGTCGGCGATCTTCTTGGAGGACTTGTTGATTTCCTCCATCGAGGAAACTGCTTTACTCACAACCTGACCACCCTTTCCTGCCACCTCGCTGCATTGCAACGCTAGTTGGTTGGCCTGTTTGGCGTTGTCCGCACTTTGCTTGACGGTAGAGGTCATTTGCTCCATCGACGCCGCGGTTTCTTCTAGCGAGGAGGCTTGTTCTTCCATACGCTGGGAAAGGTCCTGGTTGCCAGCCGAGATTTCGCCGGCGCCTTGTGTGATGACGTCAGAACCGAGGCGGATTTGCTCGACCATGCGCGCCAGATTCTCAACGGAGTTGTTGATACTGGTCTTCATGAGCTCGTGGTCGCCCTGGTAGGCGTTCATCACTCTCTTCGTAAGGTCGCCTTTCGCCAGAGCCTCTAACACGCCCGAGCCTTCCTTCACGGGAGCAACCACCGCATCGAGCATATTGTTGATGCTGTCGAGCAACTGATGAAACACGCCGCTGAAACGCTGGCTGTTGGCCCGTTCGTCGAGCCGTCCTTCGATGCCAGCTTTGACTAGGAGCTTGATTTCCTCTCGGGCCAGAGCCTGCTCGGTCACGTCGGTGGCGTACTTGACCACCTTGAAGGGTTTGCCGTTGAGATCGAGGATCGGATTGTATGACCCCTGGATCCACACCTCTTTGCCGCCCTTGCCCAGTCGCTTATATTCCGCCGCCTGATACTCGCCCCGATTGAGTTTTGCCCAAAACTCCCTGTACTCCGCACTTTGCTTGAAGGCCTCGTCCACAAACATGCTGTGATGCTTGCCTTTGATCTCCTCCAGCGTATAGCCCATCACGTTGAGGAAGTTCGCGTTGGCGGTCAGGATCACGCCATCCACCGAGAATTCAATTACCGCCTGCGCCTTGCCGATCGCGGCAATCTGTCCCGCATAGTCGGCGTTTTGCAGCTTTTGAGCAGTAACGTCGGTAGCGTACTTCACCACTTTGAAGGGCTTGCCATTCAGATCCAGGATCGGGTTGTACGAGGCCCGAATCCAGACTTCCTTGCCCCCTTTGCCCAGCCGCTTATACTCGGCCGCTTGGTACTCGCCCCGATTGAGTTTTGCCCAGAACTCTTTGTACTCCGCACTCTGTTTGAAGCTTTCATCCACAAACATGCTGTGGTGCTTACCCTTGATCTCCTCTAGCGTGTAGCCCATTGCTCTCAGGAAATTGTCATTCGCGGTGATAATTGTTCCATCGAGTTCGAACTCGATCACCGCCTGTGATTTACTGATCGCTGCAACTTGCCCGACAAAATCGACATTCTGTAATTTCTGCGACGCCGAATTCTTTTGTACAGCAGACTTCTTCTTTACCGTCATTTTCTTTTTTACCATTTAAAGCGTCTCCTCGTCTTTTACATTTCCGCCGTTTGCAGGGTCTGAAATTCGTCGGCGGCAAGCACCTTATAAACATCCAGCAAGATGATCAGTTTATCTCCCGCCTTGCCCATGCCGGAGATGAAACTGGTGTCCACGCTGCCGCTAAACTCCGGCGCGGGTTGAATGTCGCTTGCGGGAATATTAAGTACGTCGGACACTGTATCGACAATCAGGCCCATCGCACGACCCTGCACCACCACCACGATGATCACCGTAAACTGGTCGTAGGCGGCAGGTTCGAGGCCGAACTTGATGCGGAGGTCAACGATCGGCACGATCGTGCCGCGCAGGTTCATGACGCCCTTGAGGTACGACGGGGCGCGAGGAATGCGGGTGATCGCGGAGTACCCCTTGATCTCCTGCACCTTCAGGATGTCGATACCGTACTCCTCTTCTCCTAGGGTGAATGTGAGGAACTGATTGCTGTCAGCAGCAAAGCCCGCCACGTTCGTCAGTGTTTCGATTCGGTCCATATAGGTCTTCCTTTCCAGAGACAGCTTCGCTCTGACTGCTTCAAGCACTGCACATTTCGTCGTCCATTTGTTGGGTCGCGCGTTCATGGTTCCGGTTTTCCTCCCCATGTTGGAGAGTGACCTGAGCCCATCCCCCGCCGAGAGCCGCAAGGCGCGTCAAGCCTAAAACATCCAGGATCAAAGCAACTCGTCCATCTCCCATGATCGTGGCGCCAATGACTCCTTCGACTTTATGATAGTTCGTTTCCAAGTTTTTAATAACCACTTCTGCTTGCCCAAGGAGTTCGTCCACCAGTAAGCCGAGCCGTTTTCCTTCATTTTCTAAAATGACGACGAGACCGCGAGCAGGATCGGTTAAGCCCGCCTGACTGGCCAACAAAGAAGCCCGGCCAACGCGCC
>CAZUFQ010000176.1:0-4819 GCA_964618735.1 uncultured Enterobacteriaceae bacterium | reverse complement strand
ACAAACAAGGAATGCAGGCGCAGGAGCGGCAAGAATTCTCCACGGACAGCAACGACTTCTCCTTGACTCATTACGCGTTTGACCTGCTCTGGGCGCGGTCGGATCGACTCAACAATCGCCGTGAGCGGGAGAATGTAGATTTCCTCTCCGACGGACAGTGACAAACCATCAATAATCGCCAAGGTCAGCGGCAATTTAATACGAAAGCAACTGCCCCAGCCTGATTCGCTCGTGATCATCATGGACCCATTGAGCGCCTCGATATTCTTCTTCACGACATCCATGCCCACCCCTCGGCCCGACACGTCGCTTACGACAGCGGCGGTAGAAAAGCCGGGATGAAAAATCAACGCGTGAATTTGTTCTTCGCTCAAGTTGTCGTCCGGATTGATGAGCCCTTGGGACAAGGCTTTTTGTCTAATCCGTTCGGTATTGAGGCCGCGGCCATCATCGGCGACCTCAATGATGACATTCCCTCCTTGATGGTACGCTTGCAGGCGAATAACGCCTTGTTCCGGCTTACCAGCAGCGCGGCGTTCATCCGGCGATTCGAGCCCATGATCGGCCGCATTGCGCACGAGATGCGTCAATGGATCGCCGATCCGCTCGATGACGCCTTTGTCAAGTTCGGTATCCTCGCCAATCATTTGCACGGCGATCTTCTTGTTCAGTTTCGCCGCCAAATCGCGTACGAGACGAGGAAAGCGGCTGAAACTGTTCCCAATAGGCAACATACGCACGGCCATGACGCGCTCCTGCAACTCACGCGTATTCCGCTCAAGTTCAACAATCGATTCCCGAAGTTGATTTAACTTTTCCAGCGAAAAGTTCTGCAAGGTCTGACTGATCATAGACTGCGTAATGACGAGTTCGCCCACAAGGTTAATTAACTTGTCAACTTTTTCCGTCGGCACGCGAATAGACGCTGACTCTGCTCCACTACTCCGCCCGCCGGCTCCCACGTCTAGAGTCTTTGGCCTAGGGTCTAGAGGTTGAACTATATCATAATGCGAGGGCTTTTCGTCGATAGTTTGAGAGTTTACTTCCGCTACCGTCACCGTGACGCTAGAGGCTAGGCGCCGAACGCTAGACGCTTCGATGAGAATCTCGCTGGTATCTGCAACGAAAGCAAAAACCTCTTTGATCTCGTCTTCACCTTTGTCTATCTTTATCAGCAGGGACCAGGCGAAATAGCAGGACTCGGGGTCCAGGTGCGTCAGGTCAGGCAGGCGAGAAAAGTCAGTTTCGATCTCGCATATCTCGCCAAGCGAGGCTAACTCGCGGAGGAGGAGAAACGGCTCCATTCCGTGCCGGAACAAATCCAGTCCCGGCTTGAAAACAATTCGATAGGTCGATGGGGAATCAGAACTCGGGGACGGGGAATTGGAAGAAGATGAGACCTGGACGGAAGACTCTGATCCCTGGCCTAGCGCCTTTTGTAACTCTTGCAGGAGGCTTTCCATAGCCGCAGGCGGTTCACCGCCCTCCTTCGCAGCCGTCACTAAGGCGCGTAGCAGATCCATCGAGCGCAACAGGAGGTCCATGAGCGCCGGGGTCACTCCGAGTTCCCTATTGCGCAGCACATCGAGGAGGCTCTCCATCGCGTGGGTAAGGCGTGTCATAGCGGCAAAGTCGAACATGCCGCTTCCGCCTTTGATGGAATGCGCGCCGCGAAAAATCGCGTGGAGGAGTTCCACATCATGCGGCGTAGACTCCAACTGCAGGAGTCCCGCCTCCATATTGGCGAGATGTTCTGCCGTCTCCTCGAAAAAGACCTCGCGGAATTGCTCCAAATCGATCTGCATTATTCTCACCTCGGATAGCTCTCAGCTTTTCGCTGTCGCCCGTTGACAGCTCGGGCCCTTTCTTCGCTATTGTTTGGCCAGGAGCTAAAAGCGAACAGCTGAGAGCTTTTTCACGGCAGCACCTTCTTAATAACTGTTAACAATTGGTCTGGATTAAACGGCTTGACAATCCAGCCAGTAGCGCCTGCAGCTTTGCCTTCGGTCTTTTTTGTGTCTTGCGACTCGGTAGTGAGCATGAGGATCGGTGTAAACTTGTACTGCGGGCGCGTGCGGATCTGGCGGATCATCTCTATACCGTTCATCACCGGCATGTTGAGGTCAGAGATGACGAGATCCACTTTGTGACCGTCTAACTTTTGTAACCCTTCCTGGCCATTAGCTCCCTCGACCACTGAAAAGCCGGCGCTTTTCAAAGTAAACGCGACCATTTGTCGCATGGACGTTGAATCATCAACCACTAAAACGTTCTTTCCCACGAAAGGGTCCTCCAAAGAAAGGCTTCAGGCTGGAAGCTCAAGGTTGGAGGGAAGACCACTGCAGATCCCTCTAGCCTGCGGCCTGTCGCCTCTAGCTTTCTTTCAAGCTAGAGCTTGTGGCCTATAACCTGTATTCAAAACAATTCAACATTATTCCCTAAATCATCCGTGCTCGTATTTCCTACGGGCCCCACGAGCACCTGGCGCTCAGCCATCATGGAGTAACGCTGTTGCATGCGCTCTGTCCATGTGTTCCCTGCGAGACGTTCCTGGAACATCTCGAGCTGACCATTGCTCACCACAGTGAACGCCCCCTGCATTTCTTGCAGCGCTTCAACCACATGAGAGATGCGCTGGTTGACGGCGTCTTGGAACTGCAGCCCCATCACGGCTTGCGCAATATCTTGGGCGAGCATTTGTATGTTGTGGGTCGCAACGTCCATCGACGAACGCATCGCGTCATTATGGTCTCCCAGTCCTGCAAGCGTATACTCTGCCTTTTGCCGACTCTCCTCCGCGTTATCCATGTTCGCGGTAGCGATCTCTTTCAGCTCTTGATACGCCTGAGATACGTCAGTACTGACTTTGCGCACGAGATCCCGTATGGTTTCACTCGCGTGCGTCGAACGTTCCGACAATTTGGTAATCTCGGAAGCGATGACGGTGAAGCCTTTATTTTGTCCGCCAAATCGCGCCGCTTCGACTGTGGTGTTGAGCGCGAGTAATTTGGTGCGGCTGGCGACCTGTCCGATCTCTCGTAAGGCCTCAACAATTTCTTGCATGCCCTGTTCGATATCTTCCATCCGATAGACCACGCGCATAGAAAAGGTGCTGTTTTGAATGAGGCGCGCGAGGAACGATTCCAACATCTCGCGTGTGGTTTCCACCAGCTCCTGAAACGTCGCGTGCGCTTCGTTCTTCTCCTTAGCCTCCAAGTCATGCTTACCGCCGCCCACACTCTCCTGCGCGCGGGCGACCATGCCGGAGAAAGCCTCACAGACTTGGACAACCGCCTGCTCCACTTGTTGTGCGGTGTCACTGAGCTGTCCGTTCAATACCGGCAGTCCCGGTACATACTCCTCTAAAAAGGCTTGCCATTGCTTGTCCCGCGCCGCGAGACGTTGTTGTATGAGCGCCTCGGCTCGCGCCGTCGTGTGTGTATAATGCCAGGCGTAGGCAGCTGTGCATGCAGCTGCGAGTGGGAGGATCATGAACTTCCCAAAGTCGGCCGAGGCCATGGCTATTCCTACTTCAACACTCAGAACGAAAACACTCACAAGAAAGGCTCCACCTATTGTCCACCACGGCGAGCGCTCGTCTTGCTTTGTGTCGTTTCCAGCTGATCTTTTTTGCCGACCCCTCATAGAGGCTCTTCCCCTCGAAAAATTCGTATCCTTAATAGACATGTCAAGAATTCGTCAATGCTGTCAGATTTTTAGCTCTTCCGACAACAAGACGTTTGCCAATCCTGCTTGCCGTAACTGACGCATCACTGCGTCGGGAACGTTCTGCAAAAGCAAATGTTTTCCTTTCGCACGCAATGCGTCCTTCAAGGCTAAGAGCACCTGGCAAGCGGCTGACCCTATCTGCTCTACTTTTTCACAGTCCACCACCGCATCGGCGTCGCGTTCTATCAACTGTAACGCGACGTTGTGCAGTTGTTCAGCCGAGAAAATGTCGACGGATCCTTGCAGCAGTAACAACGGTTTTCCTTCTCGTTCGGTGAGGAAAACCGGGGCATCTTGGTCATGTTCCATGGCGCACTTCCCCAATTCTCTGTAACTTCTCATCGGGTGCTAACGTTGTTCACTTAACGAAACTGGACATTCCCTCTGTCCGAGCTCCGCTCAGTAGGTAGATAGAATCCAAAAACCAGGCCAAGGGAAACAAAGCGCATGGCCCTCGTCTACGGAAGAAAACCGTATCGGCGGGGTCGTGAGGTCCTCTTCGAACAAAGGAGAATGCTGAAGTAGGGTGCGCTTGCGCACCAATCCCTGGCGCTCGCTGTGGCGGGTCTCCTGACCGCATCACAAGCAGCATGAAAGACGTGCGGTCGGCCCTATTGGCGGGGGCGAATCTCGTAGGGTGCGCTTGCGCACCAACGCTCAAGTGAGTTGATAAAGTACAACAACTTCGTTGCCATTCCCAAGATACGTTATTTTTGCGCCCAGACCCTGAATGAGTGCGATGCCCCGCCCGGACCGTTTCTCGCTCTGCGCAATGTCGGTCTGCAACGCGGCAACGTGATCAAAGCCGTTGCCGCTATCCTTCACGCGCAGTTGCAGAAAATTGCTCTCAAACTGCCATAACGGCTCAAGTTCAATTTCGATACTCCCGTAGTCGAGTGCTTCCAAGTTCATGGCGCGTTCGGCAATGTAGCGCTCAAACCCATCATCAGCGCTCGCTTTTAGTTGAGAATCTAGCTTGAGCAGGCCGTGATCGAGTGCGTTATTGAACAATTCGGCGAGAATAAGAAAGATTTGGCTACGATGCATCTGCTCGACCTTCACCTGTTCGACCCATCCGATCAAAAACGGG
>CAZUFQ010000175.1:7276-10028 GCA_964618735.1 uncultured Enterobacteriaceae bacterium | reverse complement strand
CGTGGAAACGGGGATTCGGAGTATCCTTTTTTTTCCGTTTCTCCCCTTACCCTCGGGCCTGGGCTCTGCCCGGGCACGCTCTACCGGGCAGGCTCTGCCTATCTGCAACTAGGCCCCTGATGTTCCCAAGCAGAGCCTGGGAACAAGAAGAAGGGAGTTTCCCCTATAGCCTCCAGCCTGTAGCCTTAAGCCTTATCATCTTCCCATCTTAATCTTGTCTTCTTGCGCCCAGCCTTCTTTCAGCGGGACCGTGAAATACGGCGTCAATTTCACTTTCTTAAAGTACCAGCGTCCGCTTTCTTTGACGTACTCATCATCAAACCGTGCAGCCACTACATAGCTTTCATTTTTATGCACCGGCGTGGCTTCAAGATAACTCAACCCTGTCGCGGTATTCCCTTGCACCGTCACGTCGTGATTATGGAGATATTGCTTTACAAATGGGACTAATTCTGACAGCCCCTTCTGAAAGAAGCGGACAATTTTCTCGCGCCCGGTCACTTGACCAAGATGCGCATAGTCCAGCTCGGCGTCACTGCTAAAGAGCTCCGCCATCTGATCGGGACGCTTCTCATTGACGCACTCATGAAAACGGAAACGCAAGGTCTGAATCGCAGAACGATCCTCCAGTTCTTGCACCTTCAACTCTAATTCTTGTAGCCGTTGTTCCAGATTTGCCGCTGCCATAATTTCACTCCTCCTTTTTCTTTTTGTTATGCCTGTTACACAGTGCGTAGACTCGCAATGAAGGCGCTCACAGCTCGCGCTGTTTCCTGTGGTTGCTCGATCATACAATAGGTTCCGCCGCCATCTTTAATCTGCGCCACCTGACTATGCGGACAATGGCGCTGAAACAGTTGAATGGTTTCTTGCATCGCCTCCGTCTTCCCGCCCAATTTACCCGAATCGCCCAAGAGCACCAACACTGGCATAGTAAGTTTTTCGACGTCACTGGTCAGATCAATATGAGAAAAGACCTCCAAGGTTTTGGCAAGCGATTCGATGGAAAAGTTGCGTTTAAACGCTTCCGCCTCAAACGTGGCGACATCGTTGCCAACCTGAGAGAATACATTCTGGTCCGCGCAGCCAATCCACGACGTAAACCGCGCCAACGCCTCATAGCCGAAGACTTCAGTAATATCCTGGAAGACCTGGAACATCTTGCGCGACGCGACTCCAGCTTTAAAACTGGGGTAGACTATGACGCTTTTCACGCGCCGTGGATAACGAGCAGCATAGCGAATCGAGAGCGGCGCTCCAGTAGACGTACCCCAAAGATGGGCATTCTTCACATTAAGACCACTGAGGATCAACTCTAGATCGTCGACCCAGCGATCAAGCGTGTAACCTCCCACCCAAGCGCGGTCGGATTCTCCTGCGCCACGGTAATTCCAATCAATCACCTGAAACTCTCTGGCGAGGAGGTTCAAGACATGATCAAACTGATTATGCAACAGACCAAATCCGCCACTCAAGACGAGCGGTTCTCCATCGCCGCTGACGCGATACCAGAGTTTCACTCCGTGATCATCTACGTATGGCATGCTGTTCGCCCCCTTTAGCGTGCTCTCGTATGAGCGCCATGGTCCTATGCCTTCAACCTTGCGCAGTCAAGAAAAGTCGCCAAACTGTTTATCTTGACACCATCAGGACAACCCGAGTATAGCAATGGGAGAGGGGGAAATAGCCCGTGATTCAGCTACAGCAAATTTCGCGAGTGTACCGCCGTGGAGCAGACGAGGTGCACGCCCTGGAGCATATTGATCTCGACATTCCCGGCGGATTCATCGCTCTCATGGGTCCTTCAGGCTCAGGAAAGTCTACTCTGTTAAACCTGATCGCCGGCCTCGATCAACCGTCTTCCGGTGCGATCATTGTCGATGGTCAAGCTTTGGGCGGCTTGAGCGAAAATCAGCTTGCCGCCTGGCGTGCGGCTCACGTCGGATTTGTCTTCCAGTTTTACAATCTCATTCCCGTGCTGAGCGCCGCGGAAAACGTCGAAGTCCCGCTGTTGCTCACCCGCCTTTCTAAAGCTGATCGTCGTAAACATGTCGAAACTGCGCTCAGTATTGTTGGTCTAGTGGACCGTAAGAATCACCTGCCGAATCAACTCTCGGGTGGAGAACAGCAGCGGGTGGCAATTGCAAGGGCAATCGTCGTCGACCCCGGATTGATTGTCGCTGATGAACCCACTGGTGATCTGGATGCGAAGAACGCAGATGCGATCTTGACCCTGTTACAGCAACTCGGCAGGGAATTTCACAAGACCTTCGTTATGGTCACCCTTGAACCCCGCGCCAAGCATTATGTAGATCAGATCTTTCGTCTCGACAAAGGCGTGTTAGTGAATGGTTTGTCTCACACGGATGGAGCACACTCATGAGCACGTGGACACTCGTGCGACGCAACTTGAGCCGTAATCGTGTACGCACGTTGCTCACCACGCTGGCCGTGGCGTTCGCCATTTTCTTAGTGTGTGCAGTGATGACCTTACCATCGGTGCGAGACGCAATCCTCTCACGCTCACTCAACGGCTTGCGGTTGATCGTGCATCACAAGTACGGCATGTCTTTCAGCAACCTCCCGCTCGCACATGCGCAACGAGTGCGTACGCTCCCTCATGTGGTTGCGCTCACCCATTGGACCTGGTTCGGCGGCGTATATACGGAACCGAAAGATTTCTTCCCGAATTATGAAGTCGATGCGTAAACCTTTTCCGTAACCTCGGGCGTATTGAAGCTTGATTCCGGAC
>CAZUFQ010000175.1:0-7266 GCA_964618735.1 uncultured Enterobacteriaceae bacterium | reverse complement strand
TCGTATTTTCGGAACGGAAAGGTGCTTTCCCGATTTGTCCGGTGATTGCGGAAACCTTGCCCTACACCTCAGGGGAATGGAAGGTCGATCCTGCCGTGCTGAAAGCCTTCAAGCAGACGCGCGACGGGGCGCTGGTCGGGGTGCGCACGATGCGAAAGTTCGGCTGGAAGATCGGCGATGAAGTCACTCTGCGAGACAGTCCCTGGCATGGGATGAGTTTAACCTTCAAAATCGTGGGCCAGATTCCTGACATCAACGATCTGTTCTCCTCGGTCTTTCTTTTTCATCTACAGTATTTTGCGGAGTCCATGAGACCGCTTGGAGACACCGGCTGGGTGAGCATGATAATAGTTAGAGTAGACCAACCCGAATACGTGACTGCAGTGATGACAGCGATCGATGAGGAGTTTCGCAACTCCACCTTTCCCACCGCCACGGAAACTGAGCGTGCGTTTGTTGCTAACTTCCTGAACGCTTTCGAAAGCATCATTCAGATCGTAATGCTCGTCGGCTTCCTGGTAGTCGCCGCCATTGTTCTGATTGCAGCAAACACCGCAGCCATGAGCGTACGTGAACGTGTCAACGAAGTTGCCGTACTCAAAACGATCGGCTTTCGCCGACGGATTGTGTTTCTTTTGCTCCTGGGCGAAGCGTTGCTGATGGCTGGGGTGGGCGGCGCCTTGGGCGCTGGATTGGCCTATGTCATTCTCAATGCCGGCAAGCAAACCTGGGCTCCGTTTCTTGGCCCTTTAGCCATGTTCATCATGCCGGTGTCGGTAATGATCCAGGGGCTGTTTCTCGCACTTACTGTAGGCCTCCTCTCCGGAGTCATTCCCGCTCGTGGGGCCGCACGGTTGAACGTGGCGACTGCTTTACGACAAATCGCCTGATAGCATATGGCTTGCTCACTTCGTTCGCTTTATAGCGTATGGCTGATGGTAAGAGTCTTTTGCCGTAGAGTGAGCGCAGCGAACGAGCCATAAGCCGTATGCAATAAGCTGAGTATGGCTATTCCTCTGAAATATAACGTGCGGAATCTCTTCGTGCGCAAGGCCACTACGTTGGCGACCGCAGGAGGCGTCGCGTTGGTAGTTATGGTTACTATTCTCCTGTTGTCATTGGTCGCCGGACTCCGCTGGATGTTGATCTCAACTGGACATCCCGACAGGCTGATCGTCTTGCGGAAAGGGGCAAGCGCCGATGCGATGAGTTACGTCGCGCGCGACGCCGTCCAAGCGCTGCGTTACTTACCGGGCATCGCGCAAACCCCTGAAGGAGAGCCGCTGGTCTCACCAGAATTTATCTCTCAACCGCAACTCCTGACGAAGAAAGGTACAAAGGAAATTGTGCTGGTGCGAGGACTCACCCCGGTGGGCCTGCAGGTCTACACGAACCTTCACTTCGTGGCAGGCCGCCCGCCTCGTCCCTCTCTAGGAGAAGCTGCAGTGGGCGTTGCCGCAGCCGAGCGTTACCAAGGAGTTGGCTTGGGAGAAACAATCAAATTTTTTGATCGAACGTGGAATGTCGTTGGGATTTTCACTGCGGACGGATCAGCTTTCGAATCAGAGGTATGGATTGACGTTGGTGATCTGTTTCAAAATAACAACGTGCGCGGCAGTTCCAGCGTCCGCCTCTTGGCGGCCCCAGGAGCCGACCGTGACGCGCTCATCCGCCGCATCGCAGAAGACCCGCGGATTTCTTTGACGGCCAAGCCGGAATCGGCGTATTACGCAGAGCAAGCGGAAGGAGCCAAACTGCTTTATCTGCTCACCTCTTTGCTAGCAGCTATCATGGGCACTGGAGCAGTGTTTGGAGCGATGAACACGATGTTTGCTATGGTCACCCATCGAACAGCCGAAATCGGCACGTTACGCGCATTAGGGTTCAGCCGAGGGGCAGTGTTGATTTCGTTTGTCAGCGAATCCCTCTGTCTCGCCCTGCTCGGCTATATTGTTGGCGCCCTCTTCGGTGTCGGAGCGGTTGCCGCAGTGAATCAGTTTATGCGCGGGGTGGCGTTGCAACTTCCCTCATTTTCAACCGCGGTGGTGACGCTCCGTTTGACATCTGCTACGTTCGCTATCACTTTAGGGCTGGCGGTCATGATGGGGATTGTCGGTGGATTTTTCCCCGCTTGCCGCGCCGCCGGACTCCGAGTCACCGAGGCGTTACGCAGAGCTTAGCACTCAAAGACATGTAATAGGGCACGGCATTGTTTTCTTCTCGTCTCTTTCCTTTTTTCTATGGCTACCATATCACCCTCTCCACCTGAATCGAATCTGCACGCACTCCGGATCAATCCCGCGGACCGACAACCACGGGGGCGGCGGGTAATTGTATGGGTCGTACTCACCCTGCTCTTGGCGTTGCTCATCGGCGGCAGTAGCCTGTGGCTCTATCAGGCGACGCTTGGTCAACCTCCAGTGGTGCAAATTAGTATCGTGCGACGGATCAGTGCGGACACGCCACTGTCCAGCGTGCTTCTTTCTGGCGCTGGCTATGTAGTAACAGGAGATCGGTACATTTCCATTGGCGTACGTGTCGCCGGGCGGATTGACGCCTACGAAGTACAAGAAGGCGACTTCGTTCGCAAGGGCAACGTCCTCGTTCGTCTTGATGATCGCGACTACAAGGCCGCTCTGCGGAAAGCGGAGGCTAATCTAGAATTGGCGAAAGCCAATCTGGCTTTAAAAAGAAAACAAGCTGAGCGCATGCGCCAACTTCATGAGCGTGGTCTTATCTCGATAGATTCCCTTGAGGTGACGGAGAACGAACATGCAGTAACACAGGCGACTGTACATCAAGCCGAGGCGGATGTCCTCTTAGCGCGCGTGAATCTCGACTATACAAAGTTAACAGCCCCGACTGACGGCATCGTCCTCGCAAAGCTTAAGGAAGTTGGAGAGATCGCTGTGCCAGGCGGGTTCGCCGGCGCTGGAGACCTGATTCGCATCGCCAACCTCGATGATTTACGATGTGAAGTAGATATTAACGAGGTGGACTTTCACCATGTGCACATGGCTCAACCGGTTGAAGTAGCGCCAGATGCATATCCAGACCGTAAATACGCCGCTCAGGTGGTGAAAATTTATCCGCAGGCGAATCGACAGAAGGGCACGCTGAAGGTCGAAGTCAAGCTTGCCAAAGCAGACGCGTATTTACGACCAGATATGTCAGTTCGGATCAATTTCCTCTCTGACGCGACTCCGACCGATGGCGCCACAGCTCAGATCTTGGCGCCGAAAGGAGCGCTTCATCAGGATGGCGAGCACGCGTTTGTCTGGACCGTGCAGAACAGAAAGATCGTGCGCACCTCAGTGCAGGCAGGGAAAGAGCTGGGCGACATGATGCAAATTGCTAGCGGGCTCAACGGCGGTGAAGCGGTCGTGCTGTCAGGTCCCGAATCGCTTCACGAAGGGATGCTTGTCCAGACAACGGAACAGACATCCGCGCGTTAAGCTTGCATTCCACGCTGAAACAGTCCAAAAAGAAGGAAAAGCAGTCTGCTTGGAGACGGATCACATTCACCCTAAAAGGAGGGTCGTTATGAAAGTTGGGATGTCTATTTTCATGCAGAACACCAACGACAAGTGGACGGACTATGAGGTCTACCAGAACGATCTCAAACTCGCCGATCTTGCCGAGCCGCTGGGATTCGACTCCATCTGGAGCGTCGAGCATCACTTCACGCCGTACACGATGGTGCCGGACGTCCTTCAGTTCCTGACTTATATGGCGGGTCGCACCAGCAAAATCGAACTCGGCTCGATGGTGGTTGTCCTGCCTTGGCATGATCCTGTGCGGGTCGCCGAACAGATCTCCATGCTCGACAATCTTTCGAAAGGCCGTGTTATCATTGGCTTTGGCCGTGGTGCAGCAACCGTCGAATACAATGGGTTTCGCGTGTCAATGGAAGAATCGCGCGACCGCTTTGTTGAGGCCGCTGAAGTCGTCCACAAGGCCCTCGCCAACGAACGGTTTGAACATCAGGGGACATACTTCCAGATTCCCGAGATGAGCATCCGCCCACGACCGTTCTCTCATCCAGAGAAGCGTTTGTATGGCGCTGCGGTTAGCCCAGATACGGCGGAACGGATGGCCAAGCTTGGCCTTGGGGTGCTCGTGGCCATTCCGCTGTATGGCTGGGAGGCGCAGGCGAAAGACGTGCAACGACATGAGCAGATTCTGCGCGAGCATGGGCGTCAACCGGTGCCGCCGATCACGTCGAGCTTTGTGTTCTGCGCGGAGACAGAAAAAGAGGCGCGGGAAGGCGCTCGGCAATGGATGGGCGGCTACTGGGGTTCAGCCGATGCGCACTACAAATTCTCTGATGGTCACCTCAAGAGCGTCAAAGGCTATGAACACTATGGTACGATTGCGGATGCGGCCAAAACCACGACGCCACAAGAAAGTGTCGACGGCTTCGTGAAGTTGCAAGTCGCTGGCACGCCGGACCAATGCCTTGAGCAGATCTACACCATGCAAGACTTAGTGGGGCTTGATCACTTTATCGCCGTGTTCAGCTATGGCGGCATGCCGCACGACGCTGCCGAACACAACCTCCGCTTATTTGCCTCTGAGGTCATGCCTAAGCTGCAGCGACAAGAGCGAAAAGTGGTTCCGGTCACCACTCGCGCCGCGGCACAGCCGCAAGCAAAGTAGCCCTCTACCTTTTGACAGGATAGTAGGGCAGACTGGAGTGGTGCTCTTCACAAGAGCACCACTTTTTGTCTAAGGAGGATTACTTAATGACGCGCAGAACTATTAGTCGAGGATTATTTATGGGCATGCTTGTCGGGACGTTTGCCCTCGGTTTTGTCTGTGGCTCAGTCAGTCAGCAACGCGCAGACGCGCAGGTGAAAGAGCTAGGAGGTTCGTTACTCAAAGAAGCAGCAGGTTCAGGGGCGCTCGGATCAGTTGGCGAGCTGGGAACCTCCATCATCGAGATGCAGGACCACGTCAGCGGCTTACAGAAGAATATTGACACCTTGAAGAAAGTACAGGCGGCGTTAACTGGGAAATAATTCTCGCGCTTCTGTTCGCAAGAACCTCAGCCAAGCGGACGCGAAAAGAGTCGGGGCGAGGCAACTCTCCCCTCACCCCTTAATTCTTTATTCAAACAACTCAATGACACAGCAGGTAAAGCGTGGCGCTGTTGTAGTTTAGAGAGCCGCCATCTTTTTACTCCTTGAAAAGAGTATCTTCTCGTATCGTCGGCTTTAACTCAACTTCGGCTTGATCTTGCTCATGAACGTTTCCATCGTATGGGCGCTGCTCTCAAACGATTGCATGGAGAGTTCGAAGACGAGATGTTGGACGCCCGCCTTTTGATAGGCTCGGATGCGAGTCGTCACCGTTTCAAGATCACCTCGCAATAAGTCGCGCCCTGGGCGGGGAGCATAGGCTAGCACATCTTGTGAGACACCTTCGATAAAGAATGGGATGCGCATCGAGATCACCGGCTCGCCGGATCGCCCATTCTTCGCCCACAACTTCTTGAGATGGTAGACGCCCTCAGCCGCCGTCTCTGGCGTAAGACTCGTTGCGTGCCAGCCGTCGCCAAACTCCGCCGCCCTGCGCCGCGCACGGGGGCTGACGCCTCCTACCCACAACGGCAGATGGGGCTGCGCCGGCATGGGCGACACTTGCATGTCATCAAAAGAGGCGTATTGTCCGTGGAAACTGACAGTCTCATGGGTCCAGATTTCCCGCATCACTCGAAGGTATTCGTCGCTCAATTTCCCCCGTTCCGAATAGGGTGTATTGAGAGCCGCAAACTCCTCGGTCATCCAACCGCCGCCCACACCGACAATTAAACGCCCGCCCGAAAGTTGGTCAATCGTCGCTAACATCTTCGCCAACACGATTGGATTACGGTACGGCAGAATCAGTACGCTGGTGCCAAGCTTGACACGAGGGACGAGCCCCGCGAGATGACTCAAGAGCGCCACCGGCTCCAGCATGTTGTCACGGTAAATAAGATCCATAGTTCGGGGCACGAGGATATGATCTGTCACCCAAACCGAGTCGAATCCCAGCTTTTCGGCGTACTGGGTGTTTTCAACAATTTTTTGCACATCGAGCGCTTTGCCGTAGTGGGGAATGCAAATGCCAAATTCCATAGATATCCTCCTTCAGCTTATGGCTTATAGCGCATGGCCTATGGTAAGAGCTATATATTGAAGCGTGTACGTGCTGAAAGCAGAGATACACTGAAGTAAGGAGAGATGGCTATGTCGCTCTCACGGCCCCTAACCATTGCTGCCGCTCAGCTCGGACCAAGCTCGGCGACGAAAGCCGAAACCGTTGAGCGCATGGCGGCTCTAATGGAAGACGCTGGACGCCGCGGGGTTGAGCTGCTTACTTTCCCTGAACTTTCACTCACCCCGTACTTCGCTACGAAAGTACACGCCAGCTATGACCACTTCTTTGAGGAACAACTACCTTCGCCGGACACCCTTCCCTTATTTCGCGCCGCACGCCGCACAGGCATTCATTTTGTCTTACCGTACGCGGAGCGCGAAAACAGTAAGTACTACAATAGTGCGATTTTCGTCGCTCCCGACGGCGAGATCTTGGGAAAGTATCGTAAAACCCATATTCCAGGCTGGATAGAACCCCACTGGGAAGGGCTCAACATTCTAGAGAAACGCTACTTTACGCCGGGCGATCTCGGCTTTCCGGTCGTTTCTCACCCGAAAGCCAAGTTGGGCGCACTGATTTGTTATGACCGTCGTTTTTCCGAAGGTTATCGTGCGCTCACGTTGAGCGGAGCTGAACTGTTGTGTGTCCCGTATAATACGCCAAGCTTTGGCCAGCCGAAGGAAGCCGGGCAAGAAACCTCAGAGATCATGCTGCGTGCTGGCGCCATGGAGAATCAAATCTTTATCGTTGCTGTCGGCAAAGCTGGCGTTGAAGACGGAGTTGAATATATCGGCGGCAGTGAAATTATCTCACCGATGGGGAAAGTCCTCGCTAAAGCACAGACAGAGGGGGATGAACTCGTGGTCGCGACGATTGACTTGGCCGAAATTACGACATCACGAAAGAAATGGGATTTTCTTGCTGACCGTAGACCTGAACAGTATAAGCAGCTCGTCAAATAAAAAAGCAAGAACGTATTTGACACCATGCCTTACCTTATGGCATGGTGCCAACATGAACGCTCATTCATTCAACCACTAACCACCCAGAGGAGGGGCAATATGGCTGACTTTGATGTGCTTATCCAAGGAGGCACAGTCGTCGATGGCACCCGCACCCCGCGTT
>CAZUFQ010000174.1:2615-10090 GCA_964618735.1 uncultured Enterobacteriaceae bacterium | reverse complement strand
GTCCAATTGGTTGCGAAGACGTTGGGCGAACCCTTGGGTGACGTAATAACCAGCCAGTGCGAGACGGGCCTCATTCATGTTGGAGTCAAGGCGTAATGCATCTTGGTAGGCGCGTAGGGCGGCGTCAGGAGATCCCAATTTTTCATTGACAACACCAAGCCGATAATAGGCGAGCGCGTTGTTCGGTTCGCGCTTTATTGCTTCGGTATACGCGGAGAATGCTTCACTCCACTGCTGCTGACTTTCATACATTTTCCCTTTCTCGACCCATTCTCCGGCTGCAGAGGCGACTCCCGCCCAGAGCGAGAGAATGAGCGAGAGCCCCAATAGGAAACGGCTTGCTATGTTCACTTCTTCCTCCTGTGATGTGCTTGTAGATGTCCTGTTGCCGCGACTCTTGTTCTTTGCATACCAAATATAATCGTCGCTGCAATGGATGCCTTGCGCATGACAAGGTCATGGCCCCTAGGCGACTGGCATGTTGTGGGTTACAATGCTGTTCAACTTATAGCTCGGCGCGCCACAATGGAGGACAATATGGCCTCGTGCGATCATTTGTGTAATACAGAAGAACAGCTGCGCGACCTGTTGGCTGTGGTCAATGATCACTTGAAGCTGCATGACCCTGATGAAGAAGCGTATAGTTCTCTGCTCGCGGTGGCGTTTCATGTCAACGAAGCACTTCATGAATTGAGCTATCTGCTGGACCAAGCCGAAGATGCAGAGGCCGAGCATGCCCAAAAGGAAGTAGGACACTAATCAATCATGACACAGAACTTTTCCGACCAAAAACCCGCAAAGCTTCTTACTGCCAAGAACGGCTTCATCCTCCACATTACGCCGCGGCGAAGACCAAAAGAAGTCACCATCGCAAAAACGGCGGGACCTCATCTTATCTACGGCATTTCTTACGGACACCCCGTACCGATGCCTGTTACTTTGAGCAACTAATGTCCTTAATGGAGGCGCAAGACACGCTCTGGGGGCGATTACGCTAGGCCTAGCTTCCCCGGGTTCATGATTCTTTCTGGATCAAATGCATCTTTGAGAGCGTGCAGCGCCTGCATGCCATTGCCGAGTTCTCTTGCCATCAAGTGTCTCAAGCGCACGCCGACTCCATGGACATACTCAATCGATCCGCCGCAATCTTGCGCTAGCCGATAAATTTCTTCTGTGGCCTCGTGCATACGCGCGGCGGCGTCATTTTCAGGCGTTTGGCGACAGTACAGCACGAGTGCGTAACATTCCGGCCAGATCCAGACGCCTTCTTCGCAGAGGAAAACCTCACGTTTTTGTAGACTGTTTATGGCTTGTTCGCGAAAGTCGAGCAAACGGCTTGTCGGAATAGCCATATGAAGAAAATCGAACTGTGATTTCCCGAAGGGAGTTTGCAGCCATGCTCCTTCGCGTAATTCGGAATTTTGCGCCCAGCGATCGGCAACGGCGTGACGGTTATTCCAATAGTCCAGCACTTCGTCTTGAGCAAGTTCCGATCCGTTAAAGTCACGAGCAATCCGCGCCGCTTCAGCACGCTGCGCCTCCACTTCTCCTGCTAGACCATCGAACACCAATCGCAATTCCGGCGGTTGAGGTGGAGGAAATCCTCGCCATTCCTGTAGATCCACAGGCCAGCTATCGGCGGCGAGATCCATTGAAGTTGGCTGGACGCCGCGCTGCTGCATCGCGACAACCGCACGAAATCCGGTGGGGAAATCAGGAAAGGTGAAACCAAGCAAGGCGCGCTGCTGTGGCTGGGGGAAGATCTGCAGGGTTGCCTCGGTGACAATGCCGAGCGTCCCTTCAGCGCCGATAAATAAGCGGGTGAGATCAGGCCCCGTGGAACGTTTCCGTAATGGAGCAGTATGGATCACCTGACCCGTGCCGAGGACGACTTCTAACCCGAGCACTTGCGATCCAACCGAGCCGTAACGTCCGCCTAGATACCCCAGTCCATGCGTGCCGATCACACCGCCAATGGTAGCGATAGAAATGGACCAGGGATCATGCCCGAAGAGCAGCCCCTGTTCCGCAAGCTGTTCTCCTAACGCCCGCAAGCCCATGCCGCTCTGCACGCATACGGTCATGCCTTGTCTGTCAACTTCCAAGATCCGATTCATGCCCTTCATGTCTACGACGATATTTGGCTGGATTGAGAGAGCTCCACCCATGAGACCGCTCCCGCCGCCGTAGGGCACCAGCGGCACGTAATGATTCTTGGCGAAATTGACAAGTCGAATAACATCATCCGTTGAGCGAGGTTGCACGATCGCCAGCGGCGGCTGTTCTAACTGGAGCATCTCGGCAAAGCCGCGATGCGGGCGTAAGGCGTCGCGAGTAAATGCTGCAAGTTGTTCTGGCTGAGTGCGTACGAGTTCTGGCCCAAACTGTTCGTGTAAGGCGGCAATGAGCGTTTCCATGTGTAAACTCTAGGCAGAAGACGGGGAAGTCTCAAGCCGGAGAATTGAAAAAATCGTCTGCGAGTGAGAATACCTCCAGCTCTCACTCGCCATGCTTCATCCTAATTGATTCCTACAGTAACCACAAAAATCAGCCTTCTCACGGTTCTCTCTTTTACATCGAGCGCATATGTTATGGGAAAGCGCTTCTATGGGATTCGTTTGCAGAGTTCCCGGAGGGGCTTGAGAAGATGTAGAAGCAATACGAAGTTCTTCCCACGCTATACATCTTCGATTAATCGCATCTCGTATTTGACGTTCTCTTTTTGTTAAAGACGAAGAGCCTGTTTTGACTTCTACAAAAGTAATTTGCTGTACTTCCCCCGCATCAAGACCATCAAATACAATGAAATCTACGGGCGCCCCGAGGAATCGCGCATCTTTGGGATTATGTTGAAACTCGGGAAAGAAGGGAACAACATGTTCAGTGACTTTCCCGAGAGTTACTACTCGACTTTTCTCAATTGCCTCTTTACGAATGGTTTCGGTGCTTTCTTGTTTCCATTGGCTCAAACGGATATCGGCTTCTCTTTGGGCGATTTGTTCGTATTGTTGTTGAAGACCTTGCAGTTCCTTTTCTCGCCATTGTCTAAATTGTTCGCTTGCGCGAGTTTCAATTGTAGATTTCAGAGAGACGTTCTGAGATAGCAAATAGAGCAACAGTAAGGTGACTACAATAAGTAGAAAAGCTAACACCGCTATCAGCACCCTTGGTTGTCTCCCATGTTCCGAACGGGCAGTTAGGTCCAATAAAAGTGTCTTACTCCACGCTATTGATAAGCTTCATCTTACCCCTACTTCATAGGAGCCTGCAACTTAAACACCCGCGCCGCATTGAGACCCAAGACCTTGGCTCGACTTGTTTCTGACAAGCAGCCCATCTGTCGTTCAATACTTTCCGCCGAGTGCGGCCAGCTTCCTTCATGATGGGGATAGTCATTCGACCACATGAGGTTGTCTACGATGACAAGCTCTTCAGCGCGAGGCAAGGTCACATGATCTTCCATAAATGCGGAGAAGCAATTACGACGATAGTAGAAACTCGGCAGTTCCGGCATGACGGGGCGCACCCACATGTGATGAGCCTGGAACGAATAATCCATCGCTTCGATCATCCATGGCACCCAGCCGATGCCGCCTTCGATTGAACCTGCTTTTAACGTCGGATGACGCTCAAACACGCCCGAGCTGATCAGATTGACCAGCGGCTCCATCACTGTAGGCATGGAATGGCAGACGTAGTTAATGACCGCGCCGCCAAGCCCTGTAACGCCGCGTGGATCGCGTCCTGTAGAAACGTGGAAAGTCATCGGCAGATCTACTTCGGCAATCAATGACCACAGCGGATCAAAATGTTTGTCGTTGTACTGGAGTTCTCCTGGTTTCATTGGGCCAAAGATCGGTTTGTTTGGGAGAGACAACCCTTTGAAGCCTTGCTCCGCCGCCCATTTGACTTCCGCCATCGCGCCCGCAAGATCGCCGGGGGCAATGACCGCCATTGGCATGAAGCGATCCCAATAGGCGGCGAAATTTTCCCTGGCCCAGCGGTTCCACACACGGAACATGGCTTGTTGAAAGACGGGGTCCGGGGTGGCGAAACAGAGCAGACCTTTGTTCGGGAAGATAATTTCTGCATCTACACCGTCGGCCTCGGCGTCGTGTACGCGCTGTTGCAAGTCCGCGCCAGCTCGATAACGAAGCCGATCCTCGGGCTCCATGCGGCCAGTGTAGGGTTGAAAGAAGTCAGGTTCTTCGTAGGCCTCACGTTCGATCAAGTGTTTCACCACATCGCGCCCCGGCAGCACGAGGCTGGGTTGCATACCTTCAGAGATGAGCCACTGCGCGCCGTCTTCATCAACTTTGATGCGCGGGATACGATCAAGATATTGCTTTTCGATTCGCGCCGAGAGAAAGTCGATCGGTTCGATCCCGTGCGTATCGACTGAGACCATGAAATACTTGTCGGGATCACCAGCGCGAGCTGTGCGCGCCCACTGTGGATGTCCAGGCGTCGTCTGACGCCAAGAGTTGCGGGGGGAATCTGTTTGCGTTGTAACTGAGGCCATCTGCTCCTCCTTATTTTTGTTTCTTTTAGGACAACGTAGTTAATATGCTAGGAAGTTCCGCCAACGTGTTGAGCGTGGCGTCGGGTATAACTCCGAGCTCATCAAGCGGAGCCCCGGTGCGATTCACCTGACAGACAGTGAAGCCAAAAGCTTTCGCTCCGACAACATCGAATCCATTTGCAGATAGAAAGATGATTTCGCGCGGCGTACAACCGAGCTGTCGCACCGCCAACTCGTAGACTTGGGGAGCCGGTTTGTAGCAGCGTACGGCGTCTACACTGAGCACCGCGTCAAACTCAGCTTGAAGCCTTGTGTTCACAAGAAGTTGGGTGAGCATGGTTGGGCTGCCGTTCGATAAAATCAGACGCGGGAATGCCTGCAGGCGTTGCAACGTATCCGGTACTTCGGGAAACGGTTGCAGATGGAGCCAGGCCTCCAGGAGCTGGTGTTCCTGTTCAGCTGTGACGGTGACGTCGTGCCGTTTGAGGGAATAGTGCAACGCATCTTCGGTGATTCGCCAAAAATCCTGATAGCGATGCATGATAGTGCGCAGAAAGGCGTACTCCAACTGCTTGGCGCGCCAGAGCGCTGTGAATGGTTCAGGTGTCGGCGTGACCGTTCTACACACGGAGACGATCGAGGCCACATCGAAGAGCGTTCCATAGGCGTCAAAGACGAGTGCGCGCATGCCTGTTTCCTTTCCCCATAAACGCTATCTCCCGCCGATGTCCAAGAACAAGAGTAGGATGAAACAGATCGGGAACAATCCTGAGTGTGATCTTTTTACTGAGGCCAATAGTCATTTGCTCCAAGTCCCTGCAACGCGAGTCCATATCCCAAATTGTCCAGCATGAGCCGCTTCAACCGTTGCGTGAGAGCCACCCGGGCATAGCGCAAAGTAAGCGACGATTGTTTGTTGAGCTGTTCTGCTAATTCCCAGGCGCGGGGTAGTAACCGTTCCGGAGGGAGGACTTCATTGACCACTCCTAATTCCAGCGCCTCTTGCGCCGCTAATTTCTGTCCAGTGAGGAGGAAATAGCGACCACGATTAATGCCCAACACTAGGGGCCAGACGACATGAACGCCATCACCGGGCACAAGTCCGTTGGGAAAATGGGGCGCGTCTTGAAACACGGCGTGATCCGCCGAGAGTACAATGTCACAGAGCACGGCCAGTTCAGCGTGGATGAAGACCGGACCATTGACGGCGGCGATCATCGGAACCTCGATGTCTAGGAGATTCATGAGGAGCTGTTTCGCGTCCCAGTAAATATGGTCCCACACTCTTGGAGTGATCTTCGTGGCGGGCAGCCGCTGCCCTACGTTACCGGAGTCAACCTCTTCAATAAAGGCATGGCCTGTGCCGGTGAGGATGATGACTCGATTCTCGGGGTCGCTGCCGATGTCGCGAAAGGCAAAGCCAAGTTCCTCGTGTGGACCTGCGCCCCAACGGAGGGTCTCACCATTGCTGTGCAGCGTCAACTGCAAAATGCCATCGCGACGCTCCATGCGGATATGCTGATATTTCGTAGCGTAGTCGGCGAAGGTAACCATTCGCTGTTCTCCAGTGCTATTCTTTTTCCATTTCCGGAAAAAATTCGTGATCAAAGATTTGCGCAAAAATAAACGGACAGGCGGGAGGGAACTTTGCTTCAGCAAGACCAGTCTGATTCGCCGCGCTCCGGCGAGCACGAGGGTACTGTCGTTCGATAAATTCTGAGAGCTGGGGTCGCAAGCTTGGACTGTCTTCCAACAGATCGACAATTGCATCACGGGCAGTATCGATAGTGTCACGCCAACTCCCGGAGCGACGTTTTGCTTGTCTGGACCATTTCAGCAAGTGCAACAAAAGATTTTTGAGGTGACTTTCGATCGCTAGCCGCTCACTTCGACCCATGTCCTCCAACTCCTCGGCAATCGCCTCACTGTCCAGCTTCTCAAATCGACGTGCTCGCAGGTGTGCAGCTTGTTCGACAAGCCAGGCATGGTAATCTTGTTCGCCCGACTCCAGCTTTACTATAGGTGTGGCCATATCTTCGTCCTCATCAGGTTGCCAGCCTAAAAATGATCCGGGGCGCTGTCAACATGACCGTTTCAGATTTGCCTTATTACACAACTATGAGAGCCTGATTAGGCTACCGTTGATAGAGGTGAAATAGTAACCCGGATGGAACATGGTGGAAACTGGTGACAGCCTTTTTTCTCCGGAATTCTGTTTCTCTTCAGCCAGGCTACATTGACTGCAATTGTGATCGTGTAGGGTGCGCTCGCGCACCGCTTTTCTATTGCAACGCTTGCGCGAAATTCGTCAACAACTGTTAATCTCCAAGTCCCCAAAACATGTGATTGCAAGATCTGACTCTAATGCCCCCTTCGGCGACTTACTTATAGGGTAGGGGGATGCCATCCCGCACTCACCCAACGGCTCCGTGCTCGCACTACTGTTGGGTTGTTCATTTGCAGTGCCTTTGTGGTGAGACAATAGGCGCGGCGCCGCAAGTCTCGTCCAACAAGGAGAGCCCGTAACGCGGAGGAGACTGGCATGGAATCAGTCGAGTGACGCAGATGATGAGGAAAAGACTGCACGCCCGCGTCGAGCGAGCAGGCGATATGCTTCGGCCTTACAAAGCATCAGGTGTTGTGCTTCCACCGTCAGTTGAGCCAACGATGATTCTTCTGCAGCAGTAAGGGGACTATGCTTGTGTACTTCAGCCAAAGTTTCCATTTCGTCTTGGTCGTTGCCACCGAGGTGACCAACCAGGACGGCATTCACGTCGCGGATACGTCACGAACCGTCGTTGTACGAAATGGGGGTCGGTCGTGAGCGAGGTAAAAGCACCAACCGTCGGCGAGCGCGTCGTCTACAAGCAATTCCCTCCGATCACGCGCCACCGGCTCGCGCTCTATTGTGGCGCCTCCGGGGATCACAATCCGATCCACGTCGATATCGACC
>CAZUFQ010000174.1:0-2605 GCA_964618735.1 uncultured Enterobacteriaceae bacterium | reverse complement strand
GGAGCTAGATGGGATTGAACCTCTGTTGGTAAGTCCGCTTCTAACTCCGGCAAAGAGAGCGCGATCGATTGAGCGCAGACTTCTTCCACCGAGCGCGCCGATGCTTCCGCGGTAAGCTTCACGCGCTCATAGAGGACCTCAGGAAGCGTCATCGTAATCGTGCGACCTGACATAAGTGCATGCTCCTTAATGCCCCTTCACAATACTCCGTCAGGCGGGTCTACCAAGTTGTGAAAGAGCTTCACCACACCACCTTATCTGTGTACTTCGGAAACATTGGATCGTTACTGACTATGACTACGTCTTCAGTGTTTGCCTGCGCAATTAGGAGACGGTCAAACGGATCCTTATGATGCGTCGGAAGGTGTTGCAAGGCCAATACATGGGACAGCAGCACTGGTAAGATTTCGAGGTGGTTCATCTGTTGCTGACTTTCGAGCAGTTCCGCCAAAGGAAGGGTGAGTTTGAGCTTCCTCAGCTGTAGCTTAATCTGCATCTCCCACACGCTTGCGACACTCAGCATCAAAGAATTCTGTTGATCTTGACACAGGATTATGGCCTGTGATGAGAGCTTGGCTGGTTCACTGTCCCACCAGATAAAAGTATGCGTGTCTAGCAACAGTTTCACGCCGTTTCCGTCCAGAATTCTTCCGGTAACGGTTCATCAAAATCTTCACTAGTCCAGATTGATCCGGGATGCAGTCCTGCAACACGCGGTGTAGGAGACAGCGCGATAGGAGCCAAACGGGCAATTGGTGTCATACCTTCTGTCAGAATAACTTCGGCGCCTTCGCGCACCAAAGAAAGGAGTTCTTGTAGATTCGTTTGGGCCTCTTGCACATCGACTGTTTTCGTGAGCATGCCAACTCTCCTGTGTGATGAGGAAGAGCGTACCATGACGGGCGAGGGGAGCAAAGGGTTAAGGCACTACATCCGAAGATGGTTTCTTTGCCATCGGCTTCTTCGGCCTGGTAGCGGTTATATGCGATTGCAAGGCTTGATCCCCATATCCTAACGTGGCCTTTCGGCTTCAGTCAGAACCGCAACTGATCGGCAATGCGGTGGAGTGCCAGGCTAGCTGGCGATCAGCGGCGGTTATTACAAAGTGTCCATCTCCAGTAATAGTTCTGAAGGCTTCACGATGCGGATCTTGGGATAGGCAGTCTGAATTACTGTACGCCGGTCGAGAAAGTCTGGATCGGTAGTGACAAAGCAGATACAGTCGTTACATAATGCGTACATCAAGTGGCGAGCATCTGCGCTCTTCAGGCCCGCAGTTTGTAGTCTGCCGAACATAGCGTCATCGACGATATCGGTGACCAATGGCGATGAGATGAAGCCTCGGTACCCAAGATCAACGCTGTTGAAACCCAATACCTTATGGTCGTGCACTACGACCGGTGTTTTGTCACGTGAGGCGTGTAGTTCTTCTCGCACCTCCGCGTTTCTGGTGCGTTCTTGTTCCCGCCACGACTCGCGTGAAGTGACAATCTCCAGCTTTCGAAAGTTACTGTGTTCTTGGATAAGCTTGAGTGCCCTGCGTTCCTCGACTGACGCGAGGTCGTCTCGAACCCGAGCCGAAGCAATAACGTTGTCGAGATAAACTTTCACTTTGTCCTCGCCTATAGCCTGCTCGGTCAGAGTGCTGGAATATATTTCTTATGTATTTTTGTTTGAGCCTACCTTGATCGAATTTTCCTCGCAAGAGTGAGACTCAACATGAGGTGCGGTCAGGAGCCCGGCCAGCGGAACTACCAAATGGTGTTTACTGCAGAGGTTTTGATTTTGCCATCTCGGCTTATGACTGGCACTCCAAAGTACAAGGCGGTTGCTGCAATAATGCGATCGGGCATATCCGGAACTTCGTCTCGCAGTACACGGCCAACAGCTAGAGCAACGCTCAGCGTAAGGTCGGCGACACGTAAAACTGCATCCTGCGTTCGCAATGCCTCTTCCAGGCGTGCGAGCGTACCAGAGGGGATCTTGCTCTTTTCTTGCAAGTAGACCACTTCGACAAGCGTAATGATGGAAATGAGGACGGGTTGTCCTTGCACCCCAGCTTCGTCAATGAACGCTTTTGCGCGACTGCTCAGTCGCGGGTCGGCGTTTAAGTACCAAATCGCCGCATGGGTATCACTAACGGCGCTTGGGGTCATACATCTTCTCGCGGAAACGTTCCCCACAGGTCGCGGCGCGCAGCATCAATATCTTCTGCGCTCAGATCGACGCCGAGGTCTTTCCATAATCCATAGAGAGACCGTAAAGGTTGTGTTTTTTCTTCCGCTGCGGCTAACGGCGCCGCAAGATCAGGTACGATCGCCTCGATCAATTGTAACTTTTGTCGAGGTGGAAGCCGTTTTGCGAGACTCAGCACCTCTTCAAATGAGGGTTCTAATGTAGCCATCCTTGTTCTCCTACGGATCATTGCCGCTTGTCTGTTTTTTTGCAAAAAATGACTCAATCCCTCAACGACACAATCTCTTCATTTTTATATACGTTCAGCATTATCAAGAAGCTTGGCTAACAGACTGAGAAAGGTAATGATCTCTAGTGCCTGTTCTTGATGGTCCTGAGTTATTTCGTGCGCTCTCGGATTGCGGAAGGC
>CAZUFQ010000173.1:0-10097 GCA_964618735.1 uncultured Enterobacteriaceae bacterium | reverse complement strand
GGTATTGGCAAAGAAATTCTAACGCGCGGGAATCGGGCCGCCCTGTTTTCTGACTATCTAGAATTTGCGCCTCCCGAGCAGGAACGCGTTGATTTTGAGATTCAGTCTTTCTATCGAGATTTTGTCGAAAAAGTGGCCGCCGGTCGTTCGCTCACTTTTGAAGCTGCAGAACTGAACGCACAAGGCCGAGTCTGGAGTGGTCGACAGGCGTGGTCACGTGGTTTGGTTGATGAAATAGGAGGACTCGAAACCGCTTTGCTTGAAGCGAAGAAGAGAGCCGGTGTTGCGGTTGATGCGCCGCTGATGGTTGAACGTTTCCCCAAACCGCCTTCTTGGTGGCGTTTACCAGCACGTCTCCGACTTACTCCGCGCTCGCAAACGCACGCTGCGCCTTGGTGGACTCGAGAACGATTTTGGTTGATTATGCCGATTTCCTTGCGGTTCTTTTAGGAAGAACGTATACTAGAGCGCCGCAAGAGGGAGGAAACCGCTTGTCTTTGCCGGGAACCTAGCGTATGGTCCCGAGCTTAGTGTTCTTTCAATTTTCCTACTTGATATTGTGCCCTTAGGAGGGAACCCAATGGCCACAAGCCCGGTGGGCATGCTCCCACCAAAACCCGTCGTTGAACGGGAAAATGTTGTTATCCGTTTTGCTGGTGATTCCGGTGACGGCATGCAAGTAACCGGAATGCAATTCACTACTGAGTCAGTGTTTGCCGGAAATGAAATCGGCACTCTCCCTGACTTTCCTGCTGAAATTCGTGCTCCCACTGGTACGCTGTACGGCGTGAGCGCTTTTCAAGTCAACTTTAGCAGCAAAAATGTCTACACCCCAGGCGACGACCTAGACGCACTGGTAGTGATGAACCCCGCTGCCCTCAAAACCAATCTGGCCGACCTCAAACAGAATGGCATCTTGATCCTCGACAAAGAGGAATTCAACGAACCAAATCTGAAAAAGGCGCAGTATGAGAAGACGCCGCTCGATGACAGCTCGCTTGATAAATATCAAGTGTATCCGGTCGAGATTACCAAGATGACCTCACTGGCCCTTAAGGACATGAATCTGCCCAACCGGTCGGTCATGCGTTGCCGCAACTTCTTTGCGCTTGGTGTCGTGTCTTGGCTGTACCACCGTCCTATTGAGCCCACAATCAAATGGATTCAGGAGCGCTTCCGTAGAAACGCTGAAGTGTTGGAAGCAAACACGCTCGCGCTCAAAGCTGGTTACAATTTGGCCGAGAATACGGAGATTTTTGCTTCGTCGTACGAAATTAAACCGGCCAAAATTGCTCCGGGCGTCTATCGGAACATCACGGGCAATACTGCGACGGCGCTTGGGTTTGTGGCTGCTGCGAAAAAAGCGGGCCTCCCCATCTTCCTCGGCAGTTATCCCATTACCCCGGCCAGCGACGTGCTACATGAGTTGTCCACGCTCAAGAACTACAATGTCTACACGTTTCAAGCGGAGGACGAGATCGCCGGTGTGGGGTCGGCGCTGGGCGCAGCCTTTGGCGGTGCGCTGGCTCTCACGACGACGGCTGGACCGGGCATGAACTTGAAGGGAGAGACGATTGGTCTCGCTGCGGCGGTAGAGCTGCCGATGGTGATCACCAACATTCAGCGAGCGGGACCGAGCACCGGCATGCCGACCAAACCTGAACAGGCCGATTTGCTGCAGGCTCTTTATGGTCGTCATGGCGAAGCCCCCCTGCCGGTCATTGCCGCATCGACGCCGGCCGATTGTTTTTACGCAGCATACGAAGCGGTGCAAATCGCGGTGAAGTATATGACGCCGGTCATTCTGATGACCGATGGGTATTTGGCAAACGCCTCTGAACCGTGGTTGCTGCCGAAAGCATCTGAGCTGCCGGAAGTGACGGTCGAGTTTCGTACTGATCCGCAAGGGTTTTTCCCTTACTTGCGGGATGAGAACACGCTGGCGCGTCCATGGGTGCGTCCGGGAACGCCTGGACTTGAGCATCGCGTCGGCGGCTTGGAGAAAGATTACCTCACCGGCAACATCAGCTATGCGCCAAACAACCATGAACAAATGGTGAGAGTGCGCTATCGGAAACTTGCGAAAATCACGCAAGATATTCCGCCGACCAAGATCAATGGACCTGACCGCGGCAAGCTGCTCGTGATCGGTTGGGGAAGCACGTACGGTTCGATCACAGCGGCAGTACAAGAGGCACAAGCGCAAGGCAAGTCGGTGTCCCACGTTCACTTGCGGCACTTGAATCCGCTGCCGCTTGACTTGGGAGAAATTATTTCCCGGTTTGAGAAAGTGTTGGTGCCGGAGATGAATATGGGCCAGCTGCTTCGTGTTTTGCGCGCAGAGTATCTGGTGAATGCTGTGGGCCTGAACAAAATTCAGGGTCGCCCTTTCAAAGTGTCTGAAGTTGCTGCGAGAATCGCTCGGATGCTTGAGGACTAAGATTATGAGTACCAATGCTGCACAGAAATTGACGAGGAAAGATTTTACTTCTGATCAAGACGTTCGTTGGTGCCCGGGCTGTGGCGATTACTCGATTCTCGCCCAGGTGCAGAAGATCTTTCCCGAATTAGGCGTACCTAAAGAAGATGTGGTGTTCATTTCAGGCATCGGCTGTTCGAGCCGGTTTCCCTACTATATGAACACCTACGGTTTCCACACGATTCACGGTCGCGCCCCGGCCATTGCCACCGGCCTCAAGGTGTCGCGCCCCGACCTGATGGTGTGGGTTGTGACCGGAGATGGCGATGGTCTGAGCATCGGCGGCAACCACTTGATGCACGCCCTGCGGCGAAACGTGGACCTCAAGATCTTATTGTTCAACAATCGCATCTACGGTCTCACAAAAGGGCAGTATTCTCCGACGTCAGAACTGGGGAAAGTAACGAAGTCTACCCCAATGGGATCGGCGGATCACCCGCTGAATCCGCTCCTGCTCGCGCTCGGCGCCGACGCCACGTTTATTGGAAGAACGATCGACGTTGAAGCGAAACATCAGCAAGATGTGATCAAACGGGCGGCTGCCCATAAAGGTGCAGCGTTTGTAGAAATCCTACAAAACTGTAACGTCTTCAACGATGGAGCCTTCTCTGCGTTGACCGATCGTGAAACGAAGGCGGATACCCAGCTCCTCCTGGAACACGACAAGCCGATGATCTTTGGGAAAAACAAAGACCGCGGCATTCGCCTGAAAGGTATGTCGCCCGAAGTAGTGACGATCGGGACTGGCGGCGTAAGCGTGAATGACTTGCTTGTGCACGATGAGAATGATCCTGTGATGGCCTTCATGCTGAGTTGTATGGCCCCTCCTGCTTTCCCAACTCCGATGGGAGTGCTCCGTGTGACCCAGAAGACAACATTTGATGAGATGATGAACAGCCAGATTCAGGAATCTGTTGCGAAGTCTGGCGACGGAGATATTGATCAGTTGCTCCATCGCGGCGACGTATGGACTGTGCAATAAGATCAATGAGGAAAGCTCGAATGGATACGACAAAAACGGAGACTGATGTAAAAAAACACATTCGCGCATTGAAGGCGAAGCGCGATGAGGCGATATCCCGGCAGGCGTCCGAGGAAGTTGCACAGATTCGTCGTGGTATTCGCACGCTTAAGCGTCAGTCGCGTATGTTAGCTCGCGTGGCGAAAGCCCAAGCTGCCGTGGCGGCTGCACAGAAAGCGGCCTCTTAAAGCCCGAGTAATAGAGATGTTCACAGCCGGAGGGGCGTCAACATGCCCCTCCGATTCTGCCCCGACCCTTCCCATACCCTCATTAAAGAGGATCAAGAGCCTAAGGCGTGTTGCGAGACCGGACAGGATGCTTGTCCCTCTAGTCTTGCATCGCCCAACACATAGCACGTAACATATTTTATTGAGGACTTTCATGAACATTCGCACCCAACAGCAAGCTCTTACTGCTATCGTAGCTGACCTGCTGGTCGTCCCCGTGGCGCAGGGAGAGCAAAATGGAGACGATGTTAAATCGCTAGATCGCCCGCTCGACGGCGCGCTCCATGCGCAAATTGAGCGTATAAAATTCACTGGCAAAGAAGGGGAAATGCTGCTGTTTCAGACGCATGCGCGCCTCGCCAGTTCGTTGGTGTTACTGTGCGGCGTGGGAAAACCTGAAAACAGTGAGCAGGAGAGCTGGCGTCGTGCTGGCGGAAAAGTGCAAAAAGAAGCACGAAGTCAAAGTGCGAAGCAGGTGGCGTGGTTCGTTACGGAAAAGAGTCAGGACATTACCACGCTTGCCGCTGTGGCCGAAGGAGCGCTGTTGTCGAGTTATGTGTTTGATCGTTATAAATCGGAAAAAAATGGTAAGCCGGTAGTTGAGATCCTGACGTTTGTCGGTCCGCATCTGCAAAAATCCTCCCAGTTGAGTAACGCTCTCGACATGGTGCAGAAGACAGCTCCTGGCGTGTTTCTGGCGCGTGACCTCATCAACGAACCCGCCTCTGTCTCTACCCCGTCTTATTTGGCTGAACATGCGGCGCGGATCGCCCGCACCGGCAAACTGACCAGCGATATCTTCGGCCCGAATAAAATGAAGACGGCGAAAATGGCGGGATTGTTAGCTGTCGCTCAGGGTAGCGCGGAAGAGCCGCGTTTTATTAAGTTAATGTATAAGCCAAGTGGAAAACCTAAGAAAAAGATTGCGCTGGTTGGGAAAGGACTGACATTTGATTCCGGAGGGCTTTCGTTGAAGCCGCCTAAGTCGATGGAAACTATGAAGCTCGATATGTCCGGCGGCGCCACGGTCTTGGGCGTGATGCAGGTGATTGCGCAATTGAAGCCGCAAGTGCAAGTGACGGGATACGTGCCAGCCACTGAGAATATGCCTAGTGGTACGGCGCAACGGCCGGGCGATGTCATCAGATACCGCAACGGCAAAACGGTAGAAGTGCTTAACACCGATGCTGAAGGTCGCCTCATTCTTGCCGACGCGCTTCTGCAGGCGGTGCAAGAGAAACCGGATGTGATTATTGATTTGGCCACGCTCACCGGCGCTTGTGTGACGGCGCTTGGCGGACAGATCGCTGGATTATTCTCCAACAATGATGAGTTGGCGGATGCATTGTTGCAGTGCAGCAAAGAGAGCGGTGAACCGCTGTGGCGCCTGCCATTAGTGAAAGAATACAAAGACGACATCAAAAGTTCAGTCGCTGATATTAAGAACGTTGGCAGTGGAAACGCGGGCGCGATTGCCGCCGCCCTATTCCTTGAAGAGTTCGTCTCCGATGTCCCCTGGGCGCATCTTGATATTGCCGGTCCGGCCTTTGCCGAGAAAGACAACCCATATATTCCCAGAGGCGGCGTCGGCTTCGGCGTGCGGACGTTGGTGCAGTATATCATGGGCTTATAGCAGATCGACAAGAAACGCAGTGGACTAAAGGATAGAAGAAACTACAATCCGTTTTTTTCATATTGCTGGCCTCTTTCCTTTTTACAATGAGGAAGTTTGATGAACGCCCTTGTCCAGCTCCAAAGTCGCATCACTTCCTGTTCTCTCTGTCCTCGTCTTGTCGCCCATTGTCAACGTGTTGCTCAGGAGAAGGTGAAGCGTTACCGAGACTGGGACTATTGGGGTAAGCCCGTCCCGAGCTTTGGCGACCCCGAAGCGCGATTGTTAGTGATTGGTCTTGCGCCAGCGGCGCATGGTGGTAATCGTACTGGCCGCGTTTTTACGGGTGATCGCAGCGGCGATTGGCTTTACGGCGCTCTGTATGAGGCAGGGTTCGCTAACCAACCCGCCTCTGTACATAGGAATGATGGTCTCACTCTTAGTGATTGTTATATTACTGCAGCTGTACACTGTGCTCCTCCAGATAATAAGCCATTACCTGAAGAATTTCTTACTTGTCGACCGTATCTCCTTCAAGAACTTGCTTTGTTGAAGAATGTCCAAGTCGTCATTGCTTTGGGACAGATCGCGTTTTCCTCCTATTTGCCGGCCCGTCGCGCCTTGGCTTTGGCTATGCCTACTCCTCTCCCGCGGTTTGGGCACGGAAGTGTCCATGCTCTTGATGCTGTAACGCTCATTGGATCGTATCACCCCAGTCAGCAAAACACGTTTACTGGAAGACTGACTCGGGAAATGTTCCAAGCAGTGTTCCAACAAGCGAGAGCCGTAATCAACGGCTCTGAGTATGCAAAACGTGGAGAATAAAGTGAACGTGGGAGAGATCATCTCTCACAAATACGAAGTGCTTACGCCCCTTAATCAGGATAACCTGGGCAAGGTGTACAAAGCGCGTCATGTCGTCCTCAACACGATCCTCGCACTCAAAGTATTGCCGCGAGAGATTATAGGAAACCCTGACGCAGCCGCTCGCTTTTACCGTCAAGCGCAAAGCCTTGTGCGCGTGCGGCATCCACATCTGATTCAGAGATTTGACATTGAACAGGATAAAACGTTCGGCTTTTATTATGTTGTCATGGACTACATTCCGGAGCAAACACCGCAGCATCAGCACATGCAAGAGCTATTGCAAGATCTCGAAACATGCCTCATGCTGCTTGCTGAAGAGCAGGGCGCCGAATTGTTCTCATGGACCGAGCAGCCGAAAGTGGAAACTGCTCCCACGGCAGCTTCAGAACTGCGCTGGCGCGCATTCGAAGACGAAGAGTTTGACGACGATCAATGGGAAATTGGTGAAAGAACAAGAGCGTATCAGCCGCTTCCGCCTCCTTCACTTCCGCCTCAATCGCGGAGAAAAGCTTCTTTATTTTTTTTACTTGGGATCGCCGTGCTTGCCGCTGCCGGATGGTGGTTTGGGCGTTCCTTCCTTCAGCCTCCGCTCGCTCCATTGCCCCAGGAAGCCCCTGTAGAGCCCCAACCTGCTCCAATCTCTCCGCCTACTCCCCCACCATTGGCATTCACCCAAGTTGAACCGCCGACGGAAACAATGAAAGTCACTGAAGGAGAAGCCCTGTCATTTTCCGTTCAGGCTTCTGGTTCTACACCCCTACAATATGAGTGGAGGTTAGAAGGAAAACTGGTTTCGCAGGAACCGCAATGGTCGTATCGCTCCACGGCAGGTTCCAGGGGAACGAAAAAAGTGCACGTGGTGGTTACTGACCAATATGGTCAACACCTTGACCGAGAATGGCGAATAACCGTAGAAGCGACGCCTCCACCACCGTCGCCGACAATTGCGGCGCCTTCGCCGGCCCCGCCAATCTCACCTCCTGTCCGGAAAAATCTGCCTCCGCATATTGCTCAGCGGCTTCCTGTTGACAATGTTGTAAGTGCACGGCCGGGAGACCGGATCGAGTTTTCCGCTTTGGCGCTCGACCCTCAGGGAGAGCCAGTTTCCTATTCTTGGTCCGTTGATGGAAACCGCACTGCTCAAGGGGAACACTTTTTCTACGAAGTCAACAATGCTGGAAAACATAGAGTGGACCTCGAAGTAGTGGATCAAGGCGGCTTGAAAGATGCGCTTCATTGGGAAGTGCAAGTTGCCGCCCCGCCTGCTGCTCCGCGCATAACGATGTATACGCCTCATCAAGAAAGGGTGACGTTTCCAGCTTATTTCTCGCGCTTCTTCGGGGTGGAAGTGGAAGTGCCGGGTATGGCGGAGCCGCCGATTCGTTATGAATGGAAAATCGACAATCACTTTGTTGGCGAACAGGAACTCCTTGAAGTAAAAAATCTTACATCCGGGCGCCATGAAGTTGAAGTGGCCGCGACGGGACCGTCCGGTGCAAGTATCTTCCATAAATGGACCGTGAATATAGAGACGCAGCAAGAGTCAGAAGAGCAAAGCGCTTTCGGACCGCCGCATCTTGAAGTTGCTGAGCTCGATAACGATTTGAGCGCCGATAAAACGCAAGTCATTGTGAAGGGACGACTGCAGAACGTTGGCGAGCGCGATGTAGAGAACATCGTCGCCTGGATTTCAGCATTGGATGCTCAACAACGGGTAGTGTCTCGCCGCCTGGCGTTGCCCTCACCTCAACCGCTTGCCCCCGGTCAAGCGGCGACGTTTCAGACCGCGTTCACTAATCGAAGCGAAATTGTTGACTTTCATGTAGAAGTTGTGAGCAAGTGATTGCCGCGACCCGGCAGCTAGGCGCGGCGTAGACGACCATCTCTGGAGCAAGCTCATGACCAATCTTTTTGCGGCCCGGTCGCAAATGGCCATATCGCTGGGCTTTCATATCATCTTTGCCGCTATTGGAGCGGCGCTACCGCTCTTGATGGTGATTTCCGAGGCGCTATGGCTCCGCACCAAAGAGGAAACTTATCGCACTCTGGCGCAACAGTGGTCTAAAGGCGCGGCAATTCTTTTTGCCGTCGGCGCCGTTTCGGGAACAGTGTTGTCCTTCGAGTTGGGTTTGCTGTGGCCTCGGTTCATGGATTTTGCGGGCGCCGTCATCGGATTGGCGTTTACACTAGAGGGGTTTGCCTTCTTTCTTGAGGCGATTTTTTTGGGCATTTACCTGTATGGTTGGCAGCGAGTGGCGCCTGCCCTGCATCTCTTTTCCGGCGTCATGGTGTCGCTGGCCGGCGCCGCTTCGGCAATCTTTGTCGTCGCTGTCAACAGCTGGATGAATGCCCCGACAGGATTCCGGCTCGAAAACGGTAGGCCAGTGGACATTCACCCCTTCGTAGCGATTGTCAATCCAGCCTGGGCGTCCGAAGCGGTTCACCTGACGATCGCCGGTTATCTCGCGACTGCTTTCGCTGTCGCGGGCGTTCATGCTTTTCTGTTACTGCGTGATCGTGACAACTTCTTTCATCAACGCGCGCTCGCTATCGCATTAGTGGTGGGTGGCGTCACTGCGATTTTGCAGCCGCTCAGCGGCGATTTCAATGCGCATTATTTAGCCTACAATCAGCCCAAGAAGCTGGCCGCGCTCGAAGGTCAGTTCAAAACAGAAAAAGGCGCGCCGTTGCGTATCGGCGGCCTGCCCGACGAAAAAACGGAGACAACTTGTTACGCCTTGGCAATTCCGTTTGGCCTCAGCATCTTAGCGTTTCACGATCCGCAGGCGGAAGTGAAAGGGCTAGAGGAATGGCCGAAAACGGATCGTCCACCTGTCGCTGTTGTCCACGTTGCGTTTCAGATTATGGTGGGATGCAGCTTCGCGGTGGTGGGAGTGACTCTCTGGGCTGCGTTCTTGGCTTGGCGCGAACGTCGCCACAGAGGCCGTTGGTCACTACGGTATCATCCTTGGCTTCTCCGCACTCTTGTGGCGATAGCGCCTTTAGGCTTTCTCGCCATCGAAGCGGGATGGGTAGTGACGGAAGTGGGGCGGCAGCCCTACATCATTCAAGGCGTGATAAGTACCTCACAAGCAGTTACGCCGGCGCCGAACTTGGTTATTCCTCTCTGCACCTTCACCATAGTCTATTTGTTCTTGGGCTTTGTGGTCGTCTTTCTCCTGCTGCGGCAGTTCCGGCGCAGCCCACGTATCGTGCATGGCGGTGCAGATCAGTCAGCGCCGCTACTTCCACATTCACACACAGGTGATGCGCATGCCAGTTGAGACGTCGTATGTCGTGACGCCGGCAACGGTGACGGCGGGCCTCATGTTTCTCTCCCTCATGCTGTATGCGGTTCTCAGGGGAGCCGACTACGGCGGCGGCGTCTGGGATTTGTTGGCTTCCGGGCCACGCGCGCAAGAGCAGCGTAGACTCATCGCAACCGCTATTGGGCCAGTGTGGGAAACCAATCACGTTTGGCTCATCTTTGTGATCGTGCTTCTCTTCACGGCCTTTCCTCTAGCGTTCGCCGTGCTTTCTACCGCATTGCACATTCCGCTTACTCTCATGTTGCTTGGCGTCGTTCTGCGCGGCGCTGCATTTACTTTCCGTCATTATGATCGGCAGGACGACCAGGTGCAGCGACGCTGGGGTCGTCTTTTCGGCATTGCAAGTGTTGTCACCCCACTGATGTTAGGAGTGTGCATTGGAGCGGTAGTGACCGGCGACATTCGCGTAGTGAATGGAATCGTCACCAGTGGTTTCATTCATCCTTGGCTGGGTGTGTTTCCCTTCACCGTTGGGTTGTTCGCGCTGGCGCTGTTTGCGTTTTTAGCCGCGGTTTATTTTACGGTGGAGACTCAAGAGGTAGCGTTGCAAGAGGATTTTCGC
>CAZUFQ010000172.1:0-10133 GCA_964618735.1 uncultured Enterobacteriaceae bacterium | reverse complement strand
CCAGCTCTCCTCGACTCCTTAGCGTGCGTAAAATTCCGTCTCGTGTCTTCTCCTCTGCTTTGGACTTCCGCGGACGAAAGGTAAATCCCAGAAAGTCAAATTGATACTCCGGATAGGGCCCTCTCCGCAGAGTGTCCTTACAGTAGACGATGTGGATCTTCTGCGGATGGACTTCTAGCCCACAATCTGCCAAGCGCTGCGTCAGTGCAGCCTTGAGACGTTCGGCTTGCCCACGGTTCGTGCAGTGACAAAGCACGTCGTCGGCGTAGCGTTCGAAGCGGATGTCCGCTTGGTAGCGGACCATCCACACATCGAGAGCATAATGCAGAAAGAGATGACTCAACACGGGACTGATCACCGCCCCTTGCGGCACCCCTTTCTCTGGCTGAATCAGACTGCCATCGGGTAACTGTACGGGCGCTGCCAACCAGCGCTCAATGTACAGCAAAGCCCAGGGGCAGTCCGTGTGCTTGCGGACCGCTCGCATCAACAAGTTTCGATTGATGTTGTCAAAACACCCAGTGATGTCAAGATGTAAGGCCCAGTCATAGCGCCAGCAGCGCTGGCGGGCTATGCCCACGGCCTCAATCGCTGACTTCCCCGGGCGGTATCCATACGAGTCAGGGTGGAAAATCTTTTCCACGATGGGCTCCAAGTACCGTTTGACGACCATCTGGGCGATGCGGTCAGAAACAGTAGGTATCCCCAACGCTCTGACCCCGTCCTTGTCTTTGGGAATCTCCACTCGTCGCACGGGCGGTGGGAAATAACTCCCTGACGCCATCCGATTCCAGAGCTTGTAGAGGTTGTTCGCTAAGTCCTCTTCGAACTCTGCAATCGATTGCTCATCGACTCCCGCTGCTCCTTGATTGGCGCGCACCCCCTTGTATGCTTCCCACACCTCCCGCTTCGAAATAGCAAAGGGTTTGGCGTTATCCATGTGGCTCCTCCCGTTGCTGGTTGGCCACTGAATCTCGCCGGACAATGTCGTCCCTTCGGTCCAGAGCCTTTACAGCCCCTTCCTCTCTACTACGAACGACTCCGCCCCGGTGCTCCGCCTCAGTACTCTCCCACTCATGGGGACTGCCCCCACTTGCGGTTCTCCCTTCGCAGCGGAGCGACCGGTTCCCACGTTCCACACAGAAGCCCAGAGCACGGTCACGCCGCCTCCATGCCGGACGCCATGCGGGCAGTACACAGACTCCTCCCGCACTGCTCCCGGGATAACGAAACTCCCCCCGGTTTTGACGTCGCCTAGGTCTTTACGACACGTCTTCAGCGGTTCGCTTGCGCTCGTCTCCGTACCCTTCACCTGACAACCTCTCGGGCTTGCCTTTTCCTTAACGCTCACCACAAGGGCTCTTTACCCCTGCAGCTTAAGGTGGTTTGGAGCCTGCGCCTGTACGCCGGCTCCGAGGGGCCTTCCCTCATCTTCCATGTAGCATCGCATTCCAGCTCTCTCTGGCTATGCGTTCGTGGCACACTTTCGTCAAGCCGCCAGCTCCGACCCACAGGACACTGTCGGCGACGAAACCGCTTCTCAATCTCCGGGGCATATTTGATGACCCAGCGATTGAGCGTGGCATGATCCACAGCGACCCCGCGCTCGCCCATCATCTCTTCCAACTGCCGGTAGGAAATCGGGTACGCGACGTACCAGCGCACGCCCCACAGAATGATTTCCCGCTCAAATTGGCTGCCTTTGAAGTTAATCATGCCACCTCTCCTCCTCACGCTCGGGAGAGTAGCATAGAGGAACACCGCACAAGTGAATAGTTGCGACACAATCGAGGAACGATAGTTGTCGAGCGCGTCTGCTCTGTCCACACTGTGAGAGTCAAGAAGTGGTGAAGTTTGGAACCACTACCGTATTCTTTGTCGTCTTGACAAAAGGGAAGATCTCTCTTACAAACGTGATTGAAATTGAGAATCATTTTCAATTAGACAGAACACGAAGAAGCATCACGCAAGCGGCCAGCGGCGACACAGCCCAGAGCCCGTAAGGAAATTGTCTTTATGGGCTCTTTTTTTGCGCAGGTTGTGAAGGACGTGCAGGGGCTTCTCCCTCAGCCTCTGCCTGTGGCCCCGGGTGGTCGTCCCTCCTTACACTCGGGGCCCATCTCATGTGGAGAGGTAATGCATATGGTTCATGACCTATTGATGCACCAGGCGCAAGAAATCCGACGGCGCACCGCGCATTTTCCCTTTGCTCTTCTTCCTGTCTCGAATGTCGTCATCGTCGAACGCCGGAGTCGCATACTGCTATTGCCCTGGCTCTTCAGTACCCCGTGCTAGCTATGCTCCAGGAACTACGGGGTTGTCCAGGCAATGTGGAACATTCTCTCGCCCACGCCGTGCGGTGGCAAGAAGAAGCGAATCAATGGCGGGGCGACGCTGAAGCGCTCGCGATGGCTCAGAGTCACAATGAAGTGCTTGGAGAAATAAGTGTTGTCTCCCTCGCCTCCTGAGTAAAGGCCACTGTGGCCGCTTTTGGTGCAGCGCTTTCAGCGAAGATGTCAGCAAGGAAGGAGGAAGGAGCCTCCATGAACGTTGTGAGCTTCATGTACAGCAGTATCTTTGTGGTTACCTTGAGTGAATCGCTCTATTTTGTAACCCCCAAGGGCGTCACCGTCAAATTCGCACCGGAAAACACACTGCAGCGTCACGGCATGCCAAATGCGGCGTCCATACAACAAACACTCACATTGTGTCAGTTCTCTCATCATCGTCCCTTGGTTAATATGGGAGAGCAGGCAATCGCTCAACGGTTTCTCCCTTCTGAGGGACGAAGCAGGCTCTCCTCTCGGGAGGATGAAGAGGGCGAGGTGGAAGTAGTAGGGAACAACCCACCAGGCGACCGCTCTCTGGTGAGCTTTTGTTTGGCACAAGAAAAAACCGAGGCAGGGGAGGAGCGCTCTGACGCTCGGCAACAAGGGGATCTTTTTCTCACCAGGAGCTCTCAGGAGCAATCAGCCAAACTTTTGTCGTCTCTCTTTGGTGGTGTCCAAGTGCAGCAGGATCGAGTGTCTGTGTTGGATGCTATGAGTGGAAGGGAGAAAAACGGCGAAGCGGCAATTGCTGCAAGAGCCGAACCCGTCCAAGATTTCTTTTGGTGCCATAATCGATCCCAAGCAAGAGGAGGCGTGTATGCCATGGCCAAAGCCCATAACCGGAGCAGCCCACACGGAAGTGCACATTGACCTTTGTCCTAATGATTCGCTGCATATCACCATCGGCAATATCTGTTTACATCTGTGTCAAGAAGATTTTCTGCAGTTGGCGCGGGCCGTTCGCGAAGCGATGAAGCAGATACCTCAGTATCGAAACGAGCAACGGAACGGAAAATCGTCCGCTGAATGAATTCACTCTGGAGAAAAGGAGGTGATCATGAGTAGTGCACGATTCTGGGAAACGCCGGATGAACAGATGACGATCTCAGTCTGTTCGGAAGGTTGTTTTCACCTGCGAGTAGGAAGAGCAATCATCAAGTTGACGCGAGAGGAGTTTCTCGCGCTTACTACCCTGGCCAACACTGCGACTCGGGACCTCCTGTTCTCTGAACTGACTGCGCCACTGGATGCAGGTCACTGAATGCAGAGGTGAAACTAAGGAAGTGAGATGCAGTTCCGCACGACGTTCAGATCTATTCCCTCCTTAAAGAGAACCCCGCACCTGAACGTCGTCGGAGGAGCGAAGGAGAGGGCCGCTCCCTTCAGCAGTATACATGGTCCTTTCGCCTTCGCTCCTTTTTATGTTGGCGTGCCTGGGTAAGAGAGCGAGTTTTGATGCAATTGACAAATTGAAGCCAAGCAAGAGCATGAGGAGATTCCCACTCAAGCAGCCAACACAGCCTCCCAGACCTGCGGAGTTTGGGTGTGAGTGGGGCATAGAGCTGAGACATCAAATTGGTTTTCTTGATCTTGTGATGAATGCTATTCCAGCAAGAGTGAGGGCCGTGTGATCGAATCGCTGAAAACCGAGCATGGGCCTCACTCGCTGTCTGATTCTGCGGTGGTGCTGCTCAATGGACCGCTCTGAAAAGAGCCCGGCTACACTGCCTCGGCTCTTTCCTTGGCGCTGGTGCAAATACGACGAGAACATTTTACGATGCACAAATCTCCTGATTCAAAAGGTTTCATAGAAATACAAAATTTTCGCCAGAGCCAGCCGGTCGAAGGGTGAATGGTGCATGCGGTACGCTCTTACAACCTAGATGACCAGAAATTTGCTAGGCACCCTCGCGCCGCGATGACAATACAGATCACCGGGGAGATGAGACAAGTGATTTTATTGCATAAACGAAGTTGAAATTCATCCTCAAATACATCCTGCTCTAGAGCATTCCTAACTCTGTCTTTCACAGATTTCATTTTCTAGCGGCCAGCGGCATTTGTCCAGAGCCCGCACGGAGTGTGACTCTTTGCGGGCTTTGCTTTAAGTGGGAAACAAAGAGTGACTGAAAGAGACAAATTCTGAAACGCCTCTAAAGGCCTTTCTCTACCGTAAGAGACGCCATGAACATAAAGAGAGATGAAACCAACGTCGAGAGCGGCGCTAGACCGAGCCATACAGCTTCTTTTCGTCTTTTCATGCAACATCGTATTGAATTAGTAGACTATGCCACAGCAATCACTGGCTGCCGATCGCGTGCCGAGGATGTTGTCCAAGAGGCATATCTGCGGTTTGAAGAAATGGGTGGAAAAAGTTTCCAGCACCACTCGGCTGGATACCTCTTTCGTATTGTTCGGAATCTCGCCATCGACTGGAGACGACGGCAAACAGTGGAAGATCGCTACCTTGGCTCTCAAGAAGCGGCAGCGATTGATATCGTCACCCCAGAGGCGACTCTCCTTTATCGTGACGAACTCCAGATAGTGACAACTTCTGTGGCAGAGCTACCCGAGCGCACTCGACTGGCCCTGGAAATGTATAGCTTGGGCTACAAGTTAAAAGAGGTCGCGCAACGGCTGGGGATCTCCATTGCACTCGCGCATGCTCTCGTCCATCAGGGGCTTTCCTATTGTCGTCGGCGTCTCCTCGATGACTTGGTCTAGCTAGTTGCCTCTCATTCTGAAAAGATTCCCTATGCAACCGTTTTCTGATCGCAGGTTTCGCGTGGATTCGGTGCGGGAGTGCGGTAAACTGGGGAGGGAAGGAGGGCCAGGGGTGCGTCTATACTCGAACGATTTTCGGCCCAAGGGGGTGCCGACCTACGAGCGAAGAAAAGGGTCCCAGAGAGAGTGGCCCCGCTTCTTTGAGATGAGTTTAGGCTTTGTTCAAGATCTGCTCCAAAGGTATCAGGGGACAGGCAGTGTCGAACCCGACCCGCATGGAGGAGGTAAGCCAGAGAAGATCGGTCCGTATTTGAGCGTGGTCCAGCAACTCTATCAGGAGCAGCTCGATGCTTCTCTGGCTGAGCGTTATGAACAGTTAGCCACGAAGGTCCGCGTCCACATCGGGCGTTCAACCATGCATCGGGCACTCGACCACCTCGGCCTGATGCGGAAAAAAAGACGTACCATGCAGCCGAGTAAGACACAAAGATAGGACCTCAAGATCGGACCGCCTTCCAAGAGTGGAGCCAGCGGTAGAAAGTGGAGCACTTGATCGTTCTTGATAAGACCGAGAGTCACATCAATATGGCGCTAACCGTGGAATCACTGTCAGGCCTTGAAGCGGATCGGGGCAATGGACATCCGGGGACTCGTCGCGACGACGACCGTGGAGGGTGGCACGGATGGTAGGATATTCCGCAGCTACGTCGAGCAAGTCTTGGTCTTCTACCGCGTTCGGGCAACGACGTGAGTATGGATAATCTTAAGGCGCACCAAGTGACGGGGATACGCGAAGCGATCGAACTCGCGCACGCTACGCTGCGCTCCTTGCCCTCATATTCGCCCGATCTCTCGCCGATTGAGTTGGGTTGGAGCAAAGTGAAGACGGTGCTCACACCTGAGCGGCATGAACCCGCGGGACCTTGGAATTTACCTGGACCGATGCGCTGGCATGTGTCACGCCCAGTGATGCTCATAGTTGGTTTGCCTACTGTGGCTACCGTACAAACTCAACTGAAACTCGCCAGGAGTGAGACCCTGAATAGCGACTCTTGACAATGAGCGTATAACAAAGATCTTTGCGCGAAGAACCTTATGAGTAAGACATCGGGAAATGATAAGGAACAGATTGTCGGGGAAGCCTTCGACTGGCTCATCGCATTACAAGAAGCGTCCGACCATACAGCCGTACATACACGTTTCTTAATATGGCTCTCGACAAGTCCGATGCATGTCGCTGCGTGGAACGAGGCGCAACATACATGGACGCTGCTCAAGGAGGCGTTGCCTCGATCTACTGTCCATCAATTTGACGAGATCCCCCCAAATTCTTTATCTCCCTTTGTTGCGCAAGGATCGCAGAGCCAACCAGAAATCAGCAAGCCACCGAAAAATCTATCGACCTCACGGTTAGGATCCCGCAGATCGGGCCCTTTGTTCATCGCAGCAACCACCTTTACCGTTTGTGCCGTCCTTCTTGTTTTTTTCTTCCTTCACCCCTATCTCGACGCCGACTATGTCAGCCGGACAGGAGAAATACGACAACTCCAACTTGAAGACGGGAGCGTCGTATATCTAGGCCCTGATGGTGCGATGACGGTTACTTACAACTCTCAGATGCGCCGAATCAAAATGTTAGCCGGTGAAGCTTTTTTTGAAATTGTTCCTGATTCCTACCGGCCCTTCATCGTGACGAGTGGGGACCTCGAAGCTACTGCTGTAGGTACGGCATTCAATGTCCGCTTCTCCCCTACTCGATCTTCGATTGCGGTCCGCCGGGGGACGGTCACGGTCTCTTCTCACACGACCGTTGTTCCATTCGAAGATCTTCTGCACAGTGGAGAATGGGTGCGCATATCGTGGGACGAAAAAACAGTCGAGCGCGGGATAGTTCCACCGGAGCAAATTGCGACATGGCTCCAGGGTCAACTGCTAGTGAAAGATTGGACCATTAGTGAGGTTGTAGCAGAACTCCGTCGCTATCATCACGGACTGATCATAGTGACGAATGAAAAGATTGGCTCCATGAAGGTGACTGGCGTCTACGACTTGCACAAACCGCTCGAGTCTTTGCGCGCCGTCGCACAGCCTTATGCTCTCGTTGTACGTGAAGTAACACCCTACGTGATATTGCTTTCTCCTTTCTAACCCATTGTCCACTACAGCTTAGCCCCCTCGCTCTTGACCACATCCTTTCTGAAAAAATTTTGCCCTCATCCGTTGTTTTCATAAGGGTGCCTAGGAAACCACCAGTGCCCCGCATGGGAATAGCTCCGTATGCTATCCATGCTGTACACGGTACACGCGAGGAGTCGATACGTATGGGACAGGTAAGGTTTGCAGCTGAGGGGAAGCAGCATAGTCGAGTGTGTGAAGGGATCACTGTATTTCTCGTGAGTGGCATGTTGAGTGCCTCAGCAAACATAGGTTTGGCACAGGAGAAGAACCCCCACTACGAAAGCCAGAACTCTCAATTGACACAGAACAACACTCCGCGTTTCTTTTCTATCCCGTCGCAATCACTTGCAGACGCCCTTACTATGTTCGGGCAACAAGCTGAACTACAAGTGACCCTCAATGCCGCTATTACGGCAGGCCTCTCTACCCGGGGTGTTTCAGGCACTTACGAACCTGAGTCCGCCTTACGTCTTTTGCTCGAAGGTACAGGTCTCACGTATCGTTTTACGAATATGAATACTGTCATGTTAGAGCGGCCTCTGCTGCAACAACAAGAGGGCGAGCGATTTCACATCGAACCAGTGGTAGTCGAAGGGCAGAAAGGTCTCGAGATTCCTCAGAGACCGGTGGAGGGATATGTCGCGACACGTAGCACAACAGCTACGAAGACTGATACTCCCTTACGTGAAGTTCCTCAATCGGTAACCGTGGTTACGAAGGAACTCGTCAAAGACCAAGCGATGCAAAGTATGGCGGATGTCGTCCGTTATGTGCCCGGGGTGACCATGGGGCAAGGCGAAGGTCACCGTGACGCACCGACCATTCGTGGCAACAGCAGCACCGCGGATTTTTTCATCGATGGAGTCCGCGATGATGTGCAGTATTTTCGTGATCTTTATAATGTAGACCGTGTCGAAGTCCTGAAGGGGCCGAATGCAATGATTTTTGGGCGTGGGGGTGGCGGTGGCGTCATTAACCGAGTGACAAAAGAAGCAGACTGGACTACCGTCCGTGAAATGACAGTCCAGGGCAGCTCTTACGGTACGAAACGAACACAAACAGATATTGGTCAAGGTCTGAACGACACGGTAGCGTTCCGCATCAATGGCTTGTTCGAACATTCGGACAGTTATCGTGACCACGTCAATCTGGAACGGTATGGGATCAATCCTACTACTACGATTGCGCTCACTGATCACACGAGGCTAAAACTCAGCTATGAATACTTTGGCGATTACCGTACGGTTGATCGAGGGATTCCTTCCTTCCATGGTCGCCCGGCCGATACGCTCGTTTCAAAATTCTTTGGGGATCCTGATCGCAGTCATGCCAATACCACTATTCACTCAGGTGCTGCAGTACTCCAACACGAATTTCGCGAGGGACTCTTGCTCCGCAACCATATGCGGTATGCGGAGTATGATAAATTTTACCAAAATATCTTCCCTGGTGCCGTGACTGCAGATCGGACTCAGGTCAATATCTTGGGCTACAATAACGGTACGCAACGTCAAAATTTCTTTAATCAAACCGACTTGATCTATACCCTTCGGTTGGGGGCGATGAAGCACACACTCCTCGCCGGTTTTGAAACTGGATTCCAGGAAACAGATAATCTCCGTACTACAGCATTTTTCAATAACACAGCTACGTCGGTACTTGCACCGTTTGGTAACCCCATCGTTCATTTGCCTATCACGTTCCGCCCGAACGCAACCGACGCCAACAATCACGTCGAAAACAGTGTGATCGCAGCCTATGTACAGGATCAGATTGAATTGCTTCCACAACTGCACGGTGTTTTCGGCTTTCGTTACGATCGGTTTGACCTGGACTTCCATAACAACCGAGACAATACGACATTAAGCCGTAAAGATGATCTATTCTCGCCACGTTTAGGGCTCATATTTGAGCCAATGAACAATCTGTCGCTCTACACAAGCTACAGCGTCTCTTATCTGCCAAGTGCAGGCGATCAGTTCTCGTCGTTGACTGCGACCTCCAAGACGCTCAAGCCGGAAAAGTTTACGAATTATGAGGTGGGAGCAAAGTGGGACATCTTTCGTAACTTCCTACTGACCACGGCCATTTATCAATTGGACCGCGATAATACCACAGCCAGAGACCCCAACGATCCAGCGAGGATTATCCCAACTGGGAGTCAACGGACAAGAGGTTTCGAATTGGGTCTGGTGGGGAATGTCACCGAAGCCTGGCAGATCATGGGAGGGTATGCGTACCAAGACGCCGAAATTACGAGTGCGACTACGAATGCAGTAAAAGGGGCAACGGTCGCGTTAGTGCCACACAATACATTCTCGTTATGGAATAAGTATCAAGTCACCCCGAGGGTAGGAGCTGCGCTTGGTATCATTTATCAAGATGACATGTATGCCGCCGTCGATAATACGGTAACGCTGCCGAGTTTTGTCCGATTGGATGCAGCGGTGTATTTTAGAATCAGTGACAACTTACTTGCGCAGGTGAATGTGCTCAACCTGATGGGAGAAGAGTATTATGCGACCTCAAATGGCAATAATAACATTACTCCGGGTACTTCACGAACAGCATTTATGTCGTTGACCGCCAATTTTTGAAAATGAAGAGTAGATGTCGCCGTTCGACTTTCGGGGCCATCTTAGTCGGCCTCAAGAACCAGTGTCTTATGATTTACGGATGTCATCCAGTTAGTAAGATGTTAGGCGAGAACGTAGGATGGACGACCCGGAACACCTGCCACCATAACTGTCGTTGATGAAGAGAGGCACGCACTTCTTCATCCTGGGGCTGTCGGCGTTACTCTTGGCCGGGAGGCCGGCAGCCCCCTCATGAGATACAGAGAGGCAAGACCATCAAGGGTTGAGGGAGGCAACAAGGACAGACCGAAACTGTGGATACCAA
>CAZUFQ010000171.1:4316-10153 GCA_964618735.1 uncultured Enterobacteriaceae bacterium | reverse complement strand
TGCAGCGTGGGGAGCGAGGGTATAGCATGACACAGGGGATGAACAAAAAGGTCTTGGCGTTGCTGGGCCTTGGTCACCTTATAGTTGATCTCAACACCGGCGCCCTACCGGCGCTTTTACCTTTCCTCAAAAGCGCTTTTGGCCTTTCCTATACGATGACAAGCGCGCTCGTGCTTGTCGCTAATATGTCTTCTTCGCTCATCCAACCGCTCTTTGGTTATCTTTCTGACCGGAGTGCGCGCGCTTGGTTGCTTCCTGTGGGTGTTATGGGGGCTACATGCGGGATGGCGACTATCGGTCTAGCGCCAAATTTTGCCGGACTTCTCTTGTTAATTTTTCTCAGCGGCCTTGGCATCGCCAGCTATCATCCTGAGGCTTATAAAACGGCCTACCTTGCGACTGGAGAGAAGAAAGCGACGGGGATCTCGCTCTTCTCGGTCGGCGGCAATATTGGATATGGGCTAGGTCCTTTGGTCGTCGTGTTTTGCCTCACGATGTTCGGTCAGCGCGGGCTGCTGCTGTTGTGGGCCCCGGGGCTGCTTGTCGGGGCTTTGTTTCTGTGGGCGCTGCCTTGGCTTTCCCGCACTACGAACGCGGTAACGACTGTGCAAAATGCGGCTACTGACGCTGCCGCTCCCTATGCGCTTGCGGTTGTGTTGGGAATTGTCACCCTAGGGGCCTGCGTGCACTCAGGCATGGTGACCTACGTGCCGTTATATTTTTCTGCGCGTGGCGAAAACGCAATCATCGTCAGTTCGTTGTTATCGCTGTTCCTGATTTCCGGGGCCGCTGGCACTTTAGTAGCTGGACCGCTTTCCGATCGCATCGGGCATAAACGATTTCTTACTCTCAGCATGGGGATGTTGTGTCCGTTGATTATCGCGTTCTTGCGTGCGAGCGGGCCGTTGAGCGTCGCTATTCTCGTCGTCATCGGCATGTGTTTGTCCCCGATGTTTTCGGTCACTCTCGTCATTGCTCAGAGCCTGATGCGCGGGCGGTTGGGAGCTACGGCGGGTTTGATGACCGGTCTCGGCATTGGCGCTGGCGGCCTTGGCGTGACCGCCCTCGGCAAAGTTGCCGACGTATGGGGGGTTGAGACTGCCATGCATATTCTCAGCCTTCTTCCCATCCTGCCGTGGAGTTTAGTGTTATTGCTGCCGTCTAGTGCTACGGCTCGTGAGACCTCGCATAGGAATTTACAGATAGCGACAGCAGAGAGCGATTAGCGCCTATTTGCTTGTTTCCTCAATATCCTTGTGGTAGGCTGCTAGCATCGTCCTAGAGATCATCAAGTTTTTCGAGTTGGTTCAGAAACAAAGCGGCCCCGAGAACCTTACTCATGGTTCCCGGGGCTTTTTCTTTATGGAGGTCCTTGTGGCAGTAGTACACCGAGGTCGAGGTGGAAGTAATCGTCAAAGACCAGCCGATCCTATTCCCCGCAAACGAACGGATAGCGATGCGATCGAAATGACGGGTAAAGTGATCGAGGTGCTTCCCAATGCATTCTTTCGCGTGCGGTTGGAGAATGATCACCTTGTCCTCGCTCACGTAGCCGGCAAAATGCGCAAGTTTTTTATCAAGATCATTTTGGGAGATATGGTGACTGTCCAGCTCTCGCCCTACGATCTAGAGCGTGGCCGCATCACTTTTCGTCACCGCACCTAAGGCTGATCTTCTTGTCTACGTGTGATCTTAACCGCAGCGAAAGATTTTACCTGCAGCGGTCGGTATTGAGAGCTTCTTTGTCTCTCGCTCAAACGCTTCCCCGCGAAGAATCGTCCCCATCGCTGAATAGAAGCCAAACTCATGCTCCAAACAAATGAAGAGTAGGATGGGATGGTTCAACTATTGAGGTCGGCTTTGGTGATGAATTTATCGTAGAAGATGTGGTCTTCCGGCATGCCGAGCCACACCAGGTCTGCAATGGCTACGTCGATCATAGCTGTAGGGCCGCACAGATAGGCTTCGAGGTCGGCGCAGTCCGCGGCAAACCGTTTGACGACGTCGGTGACGAGTCCCACTTCTCCGGTCCACTCTTCGTCTGGATTGGATTCTGACAGGGCCGGAACGAAACGAAACTGAGGAAGTTTTTGTTCCAACGCTTGGAGTTCTTCCACGAGGAAGAGGTCGCGTTGCGCACGTGCGCCGTAAAAATAGGTCACTGGCCGTGAGTTCCGTTTTTCCGCCATATCCCGGAGCAGCGATAAGATCGGAGCCATGCCCGAGCCGCCGGCGATAAACACCGCTTCGCGATTCGTGTTGCGAAGATAGAAATTGCCATACGGACCTTGCAAAGTCAGACGTGCTCCTGGCGCGAGACTCCGATTCACATAATCGGAAAAGAGCCCGCCAGACATCAGTTTGACCATGATTTCGATCGTGTCATTCTGGCTTGGGGGATTCGCCATCGAATACGAGCGCCATTCCTCCGTTCCAGGAACAAGGACGTCGATATACTGGCCGGCTTTGAAATCGATCGCAGCTGGCGTTATCAATTGCAGTTGTATCCCTCGTATATCGTGCGTGAGCTGGGTGATCTGCTCAACCTCCGCTTCGAACTGTTGCACGGTGGCCCCGGAGCACAGTTCCTCTTCATCGTAATCCCATAACTCAATAGCAATATCGCTTTCTGGATATGCACAGCAAAGCAGGGCGAACCCCTGTTGGCGTTCGAAATCAAGCAGCGCGTACGAAGAGGCTTCGGAGTTATCCACTTCTCCTTCGACAACTAACGCTTTGCACATGCCACAGCCGCCGTGTTTACAGCCGTAACGGAGGTTGAAACCCTGGCGGATCGCTGCGTGCAGAATGGTTTCGTTGTCTTCACAGACAAATTGTTTTTCAAATGGTAAGAGAGTGATGGTGTAAGGCATAGCCCTTCATTATGAGGAGATGACGGATTGAGTCTACTGAATGGGAGAATCGGGGAATCGGGGAGAGGTGTCTTCGCTTCTCCGGTTCTCCGCTTCTCCGGTTCAGCATCTAGGCGCGCAGCGGATCTTTAATCTCGAACTTCAATCGGCGGATGTCGTCGATCGTCCAGAGATTGTCGGGATTGAGATGCGGTTGCGCGATCAACGTCTTGCCGTCGGGACGAAGGTAGCCAAGTTCAGTAATGACATCGGCAAGATCCCAACCATCAAATTTTTCGTACCAGTTGGTATAGCCAAGGTAGCGCAGAGGTTCTAAGTCGAACATCCACTCGCAGGCCTCTGAACAGAACGCTCGTCTCTTGCCTGCTCTTTCGAGAATGCGGACCGAGCTAATATCCGGGCGCGGGAAGATGCATGGCATCTGACACACCTGACACAGAGGAGGCAAGCTAGGAAAGAGTTGCATCGGGATCTGCCCCTGGCGCGGGTCTGTCATCGACCGGTAAGCTTCCCAGAACTTGCCATAATGAGTATTCCAGCCAGGGTAATTCGTTTCAAACCACTCAGTCTCTTTTTCGGTCGGCGCATCGTAGCGCCAGAAGGCGAGCGGCCACGTCGCATACGCTGCCATTGCTGCAGAGTGATTGATCCAATTCATATTTTCTTGGGCCTGCGGCAGCCAGCGGGGCGGTTTTAGTCCGAATTTTTCCAGGCGGGCAATAAAACTGCCTACCCAGTCATCCAAAACCCACTGTTTCCACATGTTTTTGTAGGAACCGACGCGATTGGCGCTGAAATAATCGGTGAGCGTGCCGAGAAAAGCGTCAATAAACATGTGGCCGCGCCAAAAGTATTTGTCGAGCGCTTCCTGAATCAATGGCAAATTACGGTCATCAGAAAGCACGGTCACGAGTGTGGCGTACCCATTGGCCATGTGACGTGCTTCATCGGATTGAATACTGAGAAAAACCGATGGCGTGGCCTGGTCGCCGTTGGCGGCTGCGGTGTTCGGAAAGGCGACGAACAGCGGGTTGGTGAATGCCGTTTCGCCCACAACCTGGAGACTAATTGAACATTCGATGGGATCCCCGGCAATAAACGTCTCGAAGAACGCGCGGCCAGCTGAAGCCAGGAACTGGTTACCGAAGCCTTTTTGGCTGATGTCGAATCCGGCGGGATCATGATAGTGCTTCATGTAGTAGCGACCCAGGTACATCTCTTGTTGCACATGGCGCACTTCGTCGAGCATCTGCGCCAGGTAGCCGTTGCGCAATTCTTCATTCTCCACTGTGTTAATCAACATTCCCTGGCACTTGCCGGCGGCGTATTCAGCAAACGGCAAGATCGCCATGGCCGGTTTCAAACACTCGGCAAATCGTTCGGTGACTTGATTGGGATTATCCATGCGCACGGCGCCATCAAGGAAACCGTACTGGCGGCTATCCTTCTCGGCTTCCATAGACATGTAGTCCCGGATGAGGTGACGAAATGGATCCTTTGCTTTCTTGGGAATATGGAAACGGGTCTGATATTTTGCTTCCGGCTCAAAATAGGTTGGGGTCCATTCGAGACCTTTGACTTTGTCATGAGCTTTGATCAGATTGCGCGCCATGTTCGCTCTCCTTTGTCGAGCTTTTCAGTGGCCGGTAGTCAGCATGGAATAATGTTTACAGCTCTTTCTTTTCTTTCTACTGACTACTGAATGCTGACTACTAGCTACTCCGTTTTGTTTTCCAACTGTAACATCTCCGCATACACGCCAAATTTATGTTCCTCGACCTGTGCACGACCATAATAGCTAGTCATGATCACTAAGAATGAGGGTACGTCGAGGTCGCGACCGAGGCGCTCTCCTATTTCTCGTACATCGATCTCGATGTTGTCTTCTCCTTCGATCATGTAGTAACAGTTCGTCTTGTTGATGCGCAGATCCGGACGGGCTTCCTGCAACAATTCTACGGCCACATCCGCTTCCTCGCTGCCCATGAGGACAAGGCCTACGGTGTTGCGCGCTGCGATTTTGTTCTCTTCGGTCATGAGTGTCTTACCTTTGTCTTGCTCAACGAGAGGGAAGCTCGAGTTGCAGCTCTTGCAGCAACGTTGCATAGCGTTCTTCAACACGCTCACACGCCTGGGCGAACGTTTGCATTTTTACCGTCGCTAGAGCAAAAAGCGGCGCCAGGTTCTGCATCGCTTCACGTGTGTAGGGGAGCCATTTGGCCAGCCAACCTTCGATGACGTTCTTATTCCCACCTCCATGCTCGGGATCACGAAGCAGAACGCTGATCAATTCCTTTGTCCATTTCAGATTCCGTTGCCAATCCTGCTCGACCGTCGCCAAGACGGCTGGCGTTAGAGCATCTCCATTCCGGGGCGCAAAACGCGAGAAAAACTGTACGCGTGCGAGATTGCCGAAAAGCGGCTCTAACACCAGATTCGCGCCGACGATAATTTCGCCCCAGTCGCACGACGCCATGAGTCCTTCCACATTTTTTCGCGCTCCTTGATAGATGGGATCTTCCAGCCATACCGTTTTGGCTTCGGCGTCAGAAAACCCTGGAATCGTCTCGGCGAGATCCATGCCATACAGGGTAATATCGTGGGCATGGCGGATTTTGTCTGCGGCATTGAAGATGCAAACGTTGCCTGCGGTGGCGGATAACGCTTCACGCTGCGCGTAAGAAAAACACCGGAACAGGCCGTATTCCAAACATGCGTAGGCGGCGTAGTATTTCCCGAGGATGGTTTTGGCCCAAGTCTCGTCAAAATCTGCAAAGAGTCCTTCGCTGCGCGCCGCTTCAATAATACGATCTAAGCCCCGTTCTTGTTCGGCTTGAGACGCAACGTAGGTGCGTTGCCACTGTTTACTTGGATCTTGGAAAACCCACCAATCCGTGCTTTTCAGCGCAGTTGAGTTCGGGGTCCAGGGATCTCGTCCGTCAGCAAAATGGGTAAACCAACCCT
>CAZUFQ010000171.1:0-4216 GCA_964618735.1 uncultured Enterobacteriaceae bacterium | reverse complement strand
GTTGAGTTCGGGGTCCAGGGATCTCGTCCGTCAGCAAAATGGGTAAACCAACCCTGAAAAGCGAAGATTTGCGGGTCCGGTTGCGTGTGTAATGTGAGGTCTTCGTATTCGGAAGGGTGACGACCTTTGGATTTAAAATACGTAAACTGCCGATTGCCGAGAAATGTCGGAGCCGTGTCGGATTTCACAAGGACCTCCTACTGGATTCCTTGTACCGAGGTCAACAAATCTCGTCAAACTCAGGAGAGGGTTTCAAGTGGAAAAAATTCTTTTCCTAAAGAAGAAAGCGTCTCGTCAACCGTGCGTTTGCGTCGCAATTTGCTGAGCAGAGTCGTGCGTTTGACTCCCAATATCTGAGCAGCAGCTGACCGATTTCCATTCGTGCGTCGCAGCGCTTCATCAATGAGTCGGTTCTCGAATAGCTCAACCGCTTTCTGCAGATTCAGTTCATTCCCATCTAACGTTGGGGTTGGGATCTTTTTTTCGGAGATAAAGGCGCGTACAGAAGCGGGCAGATGCTCGATAGTGATCGTATTCGCCTCGCTGAGGACGACAAGGCGTTCGACGATATTTTCTAGTTCTCGGACGTTACCTGGCCAGTCGTATTCCCATAGGTGCACTAGGGCTTCTGGTGTGAGTTCCACATTCCGTCCATACTTGCGGTTCATTTTCTCTAAAAAGTGCTGAAGGAGGAGGGGGATGTCGGAGCGGCGCGCACGCAAGGGCGGGAGTTGGATGGGAATCACCTGTAGACGATAAAACAAATCTTCGCGGAACACTCCTTTTTCAACCGCTTTTGCGAGATGCTTGTTCGTGGCGGCGATGACGCGCACGTCAACCCTCTGGGTGCGATCTGATCCCACGGGTCGTACGAGTTGGTCTTGCAAGACACGTAGGAGTTTAGCTTGTAAGACCAAGGGCATGTCTCCGACCTCGTCGAGGAACAGCGTGCCGCCATCGGCAAGCTGAAACATGCCGGCGCGCGCCGTATGGGCGCCGGTGAAAGCGCCACGTACATGCCCGAACAGTTCACTTTCCAAGAGTTCGTCAGGAATCGCGGCGCAGTTGACTGGCACAAAGGGAAGTTCCTGGCGCGGACTGCTGCTATGGAGGGCGCGAGCAATCAGTTCCTTGCCCGTACCACTCTCTCCAGTGATGAGAACAGTAGTGTCCGTCCCTGCAACCTGGTGGACGATGGCGTCAATCTTTTTCATCAGCGGATGATCGCCAATGAGGATGGCCGAAGGTGACATTGAGATCTTCACGGTAGACACGGACTGAGTATAGGGTTGTCCTTGTGTGACCATGCGCTGCACCTCAACTATTCACGTAACCCATACGCCTTAATTTTTTTCTGCAACATCTGGCGGCTGATGCCCAAGATCTTAGCTGCTTTTACGGCGTTTCCTTGCTGCTGGCGCAGCACGTCGGCGACATACTCTCGTTCAAAGCTCTGACGGACATGCTTCAGGGCTTGGCCGCTGGTGGAAAGTGGAACCTGTAGGGACCGATGCGCCTTGAGCCGGTCTGATAAGGCAGTCGGCAAAATCACCCCGCCTGGAGGAGTAAGGGCGACCGCTCGTTCAATTTCGCTTTCGAGTTCACGTACATTACCAGGCCATTCATAGTGGGTAAGCAACGTCAAGACTTCTCCAGATGCGTCCTGAATGTCTTTGCCTTGTCTCTTTTTGCTTGCTTCAACGAAACGAGCAATGAGCAAAGGAATATCATCTCGTCGTTCTCGTAGCGGTGGAATCTGGATAGGAAACTGGCCGAGCCGCCAATACAGATCGCTGCGGAACTGCTTGTGACGCAATTCACGTAAGAGCTCACGGTTTGTCGCCGAAATTACCCGCACCTTCACCCGGCGTAAGTGTGTTTCTCCTACACGTCGGAATTCCCCTTCCTGTAACACGCGCAGGAGTTTGACTTGCATTGCTGGCGTGGTCTCCCCGATTTCATCGAGGAAAATCGTGCCGCCGTCGGCGATCTCGAAAAGACCAGCCTTGTCTGTGGTCGCTCCGGTGAAGGAGCCTTTTTTGTGGCCGAACAGTTCGCTTTCCAGCAGTTCTTCCGGCAGCGCGCCGCAATTTACTGGGACGAAGGGGCGGTGCTTGCGCGGCCCATTATAATGGATCGCTCGTGCTACGAGTTCCTTACCGGTCCCTGTTTCTCCTTCGAGCAGAACGGCGAGGTCGAGCGGGATGGCAGTTTCAATGAGTGAAAAGACTTTCCCCATGACGCCGTGTGGAGACCCAATAATCTCGGCGAAGCGTTGTCTCGTGGCAATTTCTCGATGAAGAGTTGCAACCTCGGCTTTGAGGAGCGCCTCGGACTGGCGGGACTGCTGATAAAAACGAGCGTTCTCGATGGCGATGGCGATGGATCCCGCCAGAGCATCGAGGAACAGCAAGTCTTCTTGGGTAAACCTGTCTACTTGCTTGTTGCGCAACTCAAGCGCGCCAATGACGCTATGCCTGGTCCGCAATGGCGCGCAGAGTAAATCCCGAGTGTTGGCGCCGCTCTGCTGATCCACCCCACGATAAAACCGCTTGTCGTTAGAAACATCGGTGACAAGCGCCGGCTGTCCCTGTTGTACGACCCATCCCACAATACCGTGGTCTGCAGGGAAGCGGAGCTTCTTTAACCGACGTTCGACGGTAGGGTCTGCGTCGCTAATGACAGCGAAAAACAACTCTTGCCGATTTTCTTGCTGATTCTCTGCTACCAGGAGGATCGCACAACTTTCTGCTTGCAAGACATTGCGCGTCTGCGTGGCCACGTGCGGCAGCAGTTCGTCAAGATCAATGAATGCGTTGAAGGAGCGGCTGAGTTCAAACAGGAGGGAAAATTGCTCCGCATTAGGAATCCCTCCGTGGACTCCAGTCCGGACCTGCATTCCATTTTCGGTCATGCATGCCTCCCTTGGGCAGATTAGTCACAACTTGGGGGTGCTGTCAATCGCTTACTGCAGAAACTCGTGTACATCTCACGATTTGTCACGTTTAGCAGAGTCGGTGTTGCCGAGCGCGCAATCCACCATTGCTTTGTAATGAGCGACGGCGGGGGAGCGATAAAACCGTGAACGTGTGAACAGCGGGTCTCCTGCGTAGAACCACTCATACTGGAGTTGGCGGCTGCCGAACTGTTCGCCCAACATATCCCAGGCCAATTTGAAGAGTTGCACGCGGGCTTGCGCCTGAAGATTTTTTCCCTGCAGGTACTTTTCCAGATAGGGGGCAATCTCGGGATTGTGAAAGTCCTGAGCGGTGGGCGTCATGATCAGTCCACTGCCGCCGACCTGGCGGATCACTTCAGCAGCTTGTTTTTGCGTTTGAGGGATAAACACCCACAGCGCCGCAGCGAGCGCTCGCAAAGAACCTCCCTCGCGGCGATTGAGAACGACATCGCGTGCGGCGGCGTGCAGGAGCCCGTTGGCGACTTCCACCTGAGCGATCAGATCGCCCAACTGCGCTTGCACGTGCGGCGCCGTTGAGCGGCCGACTGCGTCGGCGACATAACACGCAAGCCCCGCCATGAACCGCAGCTTCACCGTCCCGCGTACGGTGGCCTGGAGTAACGCATAACCAGGAGACTTTCCCAAAACGTAATTCGATGCGTCGATGTCGCCGTTGATGAAGACCCGCTCCCACGGCACTTCAACGTCGTCGAACACTGCTAAAGCGTCTTCCTCGTCAAAGCGGGAAGAGAGGGGCCGATCAAACTGATTGCGTCCGGCGTTGTACGATTCACGACAGATAAACTTTAATCCCGGCGTGTCCATCGGCACAGCGAAACAGAGCGTGTAGGGTTCTTCACCGGGCTTGCGCGGATAAAACGGACCGACCCATATTTCATTCGAAAACGGCGCCAACGTTGACAACATGCGCGCGCCGCGCACGAGGATGCCGCGATCGGTTTCTTTAACAAAGTGAAGTGCAGCATCCGGGTCGGCTTGTTCTCCCGGGCCCTTTGAGCGGTCGATCTGGGGATCTACCAGTGTGTGAGTAAGGCAGAGGTCTTGATCCCGGCACAGTTCATAGTAGCGCAGAATGTTTTCGCCGAACTGTGGATTGCGTTGGCCGAAAGAAGCTCGTGCAGCGGCGGCGTCAGTGACCAGGGCGTTCATGAAGTCCGGCATCCGACCCATCCAGCCGAACGTGGTCTCCGCAAGAAACTCCTCGCAATTACAGGCGTGTTCGACCTTCTCCGGCGG